>JAUVDT010000089.1 GCA_030595185.1 Gammaproteobacteria bacterium | reverse complement strand
AAAATCCGTCGCAGAGAGAGCCTGCCCCACGAAGTGCTTTGGGTACGCGAAGACGCAGAGAAAAAACATGTATTGTAGGGTGCGCCGTGCGCACCAATACAGCTAAAAGCACGTTATGCAGATAACCACTTCTGTGAGTTGTGGTGCGCGTGGCGCACCCTACAAAAAAAATACTATGTATACGTTTCAGTGTAACGAATACAATTAAAGAGGTTTTGATTTTCCTCTGCGTCTTCGCGCCTCTCGGCAACTGCTCCTGCGTTGCTCTACTTACGGGCGTTCTGCCCTAATGCGGCAAATCTTTTGATTTTGATTTTTTCTAACAGACCGCTTCAAAATGTTTAGAGACATTAGAAATGTCAGGCCGTATCAACTATACGGCTATTTTTCTTGTTTAGGCTCTTTTGGTTGTAAGTCTAACCAGCTGTCCAGCACCTGGTGAGCTTGATCAACACCCACCTTTTTAAGCGCAGAAAAGAGCTGAACACTGGCGTCAAAGCCTTCTTCTTTAATTAGTTTTTGCACTTTTAATACCGTGGCTGTTGCCGGGCCTTTTTTAAGTTTGTCTGCTTTAGTCAATAAAACATGTGCTTTAAAGTTGTAGTGAGCGCACCATTCAAGCATGGTCCAGTCGTACTCCTTTAATGGGTGGCGAATATCCATAATGATCACCAAACCAACAATATTTGGGCGGTCTGCTAAATAGCTTTCCATTAATTCAAGCCATTGTCGCTTAACGCGTGGCGGTACTTTTGCGAAGCCATAGCCCGGTAAGTCGACTAATAAGCGTCTTTCATCCAGCGAGAAAAAGTTAATAAGCTGAGTGCGCCCTGGCGTTTTACTGGTGCGGGCAATTGTTTTGTTATCGGCTATCGTGTTGATCGCACTCGATTTTCCGGCGTTAGAGCGGCCTGCAAAAGCAATTTCAATGGTATCGTTTTCAGGGAATTGTTTCTTGGCTGCGGCGCTGATTAAGAAACGAAGGCGCTTATAGTATGTATTCATTAGCTAATTATACAAAGCTTTAGCCTTGATAGCTAAGAAGCATTACTTTATCTAGATATTCTAATAAATGCCGAAATACCTTTGCTGCCAACGGCTCAGTGGTGTAAACTCGCCGCACAATTTTTCTGCACCTTATAAAAAGTAGGGTGAATTTCCATCTGGAGAGAGTTAATGAAAACTAAATTATTAATTGCAGCGTTTTGCGCTTTATTAGGTTCTAACGTTTCTGCATTGGCTGCTGGTAATGCTGCAGCTGGTAAAGATAAATCAGCTATGTGTATGGCTTGTCATGGTGCAGATGGTAATTCGCCTTCTAATGCATTTCCTAGCCTTGCTGGTCAGCATGCTGGTTACCTTGTAAAGCAGTTGGCTGATTTTAAAGCAGCAACGCACCGTAACGATCCAACGATGTTAGGTATGGTTGCAGCATTAAGCAAACAAGATATGGCTGATTTGGGTGCGTTCTACGCAGCTCAAACAGGTAAAGTAGGCATGGCTGATGAGAAGCAGGTTGAGCTAGGTAAAGCAATTTACCAGGGTGGTAACGTGTCTTCTGGTGTTCCAGCTTGTATGGGTTGTCACTCTCCAAGTGGTGCAGGTAACCCAGGCGCTAAATTCCCTTCTTTGAAAGGTCAGCACGCGAAGTACACTGCTAAGCAGTTAAATGACTTCCGTCAGAGCAATCGTAAGAACGACGCTGGTAAGATGATGCGTAACGTTGCTTTACGTATGACTGATGCTGAAATCAATGCAGTATCACAGTATATTGCTGGTCTTAAATAAGACTGAGTAATTACTGTCCAAAAAAAGGCGACTTAGGTCGCCTTTTTTTATGCCTGTCATTTAATTTTTAAGCTTATTAATAGTCGATTAATTCGAACTAATACGCCTGATTTTATGGGTATAAACTCGGTCAGTGTATGGCATAATGCGGCCTCTTTATTTTTTCTGTAGGCAGGGTGTTGGGTGTGGCTGAAGTTGTAAAAAAACCACAAAAGTCAGGTTCGAAGCGTTTCATAGAGTTTTTTGGCTCGATGGAACTGGCAATTACTTTGTTGGCTACGCTGGCCGTTGCATCGGTCATCGGTACTATCCTGCAACAAAACCAAAGTTATAATGACTATATTTTAAAATTTGGACCTTTCTGGTTTGAGTTGTTTGAAAAAATAGCCCTGTATGATGTTTATGCCGCTATCTGGTTTTTATCCATTCTGGTATTTTTGGTCTTATCAACTTCTATCTGTGTTTTCCGTAATGCGCCCGTTTTCTTGCGTGAAGCGCGTCACTTTCGTACCAATGTACAATTAAAATCACTGAAAACTTTCAAACATCAAAAAGAATGGCAAACAGATTACTCTGTTGATGACGTTGTGGTGATGGGTTCAAAGTTTTTTAATTATCTGGGCTTAAAGTTCAGGCCTTCTAAAGGTGATGGTTACCAGCTTATCGCAGCTAAAAAAGGCGGTGTTAATCGTTGGGGTTATATTTTGACTCACATGGGCGTCATCATTATTTGCATCGGTGCTTTATTCGATAGCAAAATTCCAATGATGATTTCTGAATGGTCGGGTAACTTAAAACCAGAAACCAGAAATATCTCAGCATCAAAAGTGCCCGACATTAGCCGTATTCCTCCCAGCAATGCTTCCTTTCGCGGTAATGTGCAAATACCGGAAGGCGGTAGCGCGAATATCGTTTTCTTAAATGTGCGTGATGGTTATGTGGTTCAAGAATTACCGTTTGCCATCAAGCTAAAAGATTTCCGCGTTGAGCATTATTCAACAGGCGCACCTAAATCGTTTGAAAGTGATTTAATTATTATTGATGACAAGTTAGATAAACCAATTGAAGCGACTATTGCCGTTAACCATCCGTTCATTTATCGTGGCTTCGCACTTTATCAAGCCAGCTTTGCAGATGGAGGAAGCAAGCTCGATTTAAATTTGTGGTCATTAAAAGATAAGCCGGGCACATCAGTAAATAAAAAATCTGCAGTTTTTGACGAGTTTAAAATCAATGCCGGTGGTGAAACATTGACTGCTGAAATGAATGACTTTCGTTTGTTTAATATCCAGGGTGTTATTCAGGATGATGGTTCAACCAAACAAACTAATATCGGCCCTAGCATTACTTATAAATTAAGAGATGCATCAGGTGTCGCAAAAGAATTCGTAAACTACATGGTGCCAGTAACATCAGAAGGCGTGACTACTTATTTAAGTGGTGTGCGTTCCGATGCGACTCAGCCGTTTATGTATTTGCATTTGCCAGTTGCTGAAAATGGTGTCGAAAAGTTTATGCAACTAATGCAAAAACTATCCGATAGTAAAACTATTGAGAAGGCGGCCACTACAACGGTTGCCAGAACAATGGGTCAGGCTTCGATATCTAATGAAAAACTTGCTGCAGATATTAGTCATTCGATGGCGCTACTGGTTAAACAGTTTTTAACGGGTGGTTATGAAGAAGTTGTTAATGGTGTTAAGAGTAAAGTTCCAGAGGATAAACAAAAAGAAGTTGTCGAAACTTATCTGAAATTACTACAAAGTGTTATTGGTACAGTTTATGAAACTATGCTGATAGAACAAGGTCAAAAGTCTATTGAAAATAGTGACTGGGCCTGGTTTGATATGGCATTACAAGCCATGAATACGCTGCCATATTATGGCGCACCCATTTATTTTGAGCTGGCGTCGTTTGAACATATTCAGGCCGCTGGTATTCAGATTACCAAGTCACCAGGGCAAGACATTGTTTATTTTGGTTGTGTGTTATTAATGATTGGCGTTTTCTTTTTGTTTTACATTAACCCAACTCGCTATTGGTTGTGGTTAGATCAGCAAGAAGGCAAAACAAGAATTTTATTGGCCGGTGTAAGTCACCGTCATACCCGTGATTTTGAAAAGCAATTTGATAAAGCTGTTGAAGATTTTGATACAGCTCTGAATAGAGAAAAGAGGTAGTTATGTCCGTTACTAAAAACGAGATGTTTGATGAGTTAGAAAAGCCAGGCATATTAAGTAAAATTAATATAAAAGACTGGCTATGGTTTGCATTGTTAACAGTAGCCGTTGTTACTACGCTAACATTGTATGGCGCATTAATGGACGAGTATGAAGTTGGAATATTGATAGGCGTAGGGCTATTAACCGCTTTTGTTGGCTGGTACTGGAAAAGCGCTGCGGTCTTTTCTGTTTATGTCGGTATCTTTAGTTTGTTTTCATTGTGGTTGTATGGCGACAGCCTTGCAGCAGGTGAACAAAACTTCTTCTTAAAATTTTTACTCTCTAGTCAGTCTGCATTTGCCTGGATGGGTGCTTTATTTTTCTTGTCCACAGCGGCTTACTTTTTGGGGCTGTTTGCTAACTCGCAATTCGCCTTAAATGTAGCATCGCGCATGACATGGATAGCATCAGGTTTTGGTTTTGTTGGTCTGATGGTTCGCTGGCGTGAAAGCTATCTGTTTAACCCTGAGTACGGTCACATTCCTGTTAGTAATTTGTATGAAGTGTTTATCATGTTCTGCATTATTACAGCGATGATGTATTTGTATTATGAAAAACTTTATAAAAATAAAAACATGGGTGGTTTTGTTTTATTAGTTATTTCAGCAGCGGTTGGTTTTATTTATTGGTATGCGAGTAAAGGCGCAGCAGATATCAAACCGTTAGTACCGGCATTACAAAGTTACTGGATGAAAATTCACGTACCTGCAAACTTTGTCGGCTATGGTGCCTTTGCGATGAGCGCTATGTTGGCGATTGCTTATCTGATCAAAGACAAATACAACAATAATAGCGTTGTACAGCGTATTCCTGATTTAAATATCATCGATGATATTATGTATAAAGCCATTGCACTGGGTTTTGCTTTTTTTACCATCGCAACAATTTTGGGTGCGATGTGGGCAGCAGAAGCATGGGGCGGATACTGGAGCTGGGATCCTAAGGAAACCTGGGCGCTTATCGTCTGGTTAAATTACGCGGCGTGGTTACATATGCGATTAACAAAAGGCTGGCGCGGCGCTCCAATGGCGTGGTGGTCAATAATCGGCTTGTTTGTTACCTTGTTTGCATTTTTAGGGGTCAATATGTTCCTTTCAGGTTTGCATTCATACGGCGAATTATAAACACATAGTAAATAGTGGAGAGCCTGTTAAATAGAGTTATTAAACAGGCCAAATAAAAAGAATAAATGGAGAATTCAAAATGAAAAAAATATTAGCGATAGCACTGTTTTTATTTTCAAGCACTGCCTGTTCGGCTGATTATACAGCGGGTTTTGAATACCGCAGCATTGACCAGCAACCTATCGCAAAATCAGGTCGTATCGAAGTTATCGAGTTCTTTTGGTATGGCTGCCCACATTGTTTTTATTTTGAGCCAGAATTAAATCGCTGGTTAGCTGATAAGCCTAAAAACGTTGATTTTATTCAAGTGCCTGCGCCATTGAATAAAAGCTGGGAAATCCACACAAAAGCGTTTTATGCACTAGAATTGATGGGTATGCAGAAAAAGCTTCATGTGAAGATTTTTGAAGCGATACATATGAAAAAAATGCGTTTGTTCGATGAGAAATCGCTGACTGCCTTTTTAGTAGCACAAGGTGTAGATGGCGATAAATTTAAGAAAAATATGAGATCATTTGCAGTAAGTAGCAAGCTAAATAAAGCACGTAAAATGATGAAAGATTACCAAGTTCGTGGTGTTCCTCAGTTAGCGATTAATGGTAAATACATCACCAGTGGCAGCATGGCCGGTGGAAACAAGCAAATGATCGAAGTTTTAAAATCTCTCATCGCCAAAGAATCAAAAAAATGAAACTGATGGTGAAAAATAATAATGGCGAGTACACAAAGCCCCGAAGCTGAAAAGTGGAGAGTTAAATACTACGGCTTGCTGGACAAATTTGATAAGCAGGAAACTGACTGGGTCAAATCTGAACAGCTACTCACGTCGGCACTAAGCCGAGTAAGTCTTGTTGCGGAGGGACAATACCCTCCGGTTGATACCCATCTGCAGGCCTTGCGGGTGGTTCTTAAAGAAAAATTTAATATTTACCGGGTAGAATCAGTTTTAACTGAATTACTTAAGCTTGTTACCGAGTTTGAGAAAAAGTCTAAAGGTAAAAAAAGCATTCAGGTCGATCTCAACAGTGTTACCAATATGCTTGATGGCATTAAGCTGCCAAAAGAGTTAAATAAAAAGAAAAATAGCTTAATAAAAGAATTAAAAAACAATCCTTCTACTTTCGATACAGTTTCCAGCGAACTTAAAAGTTTATTTAAAGAGCTTAATGACACCCAGTCAGATACAGGCGGCGGAATCATCTCTCGTTTGTTTTCGAATAAAACTAAAACAAGCAGCGAAGATGCTTTGGTTTTATTGTCTGATGCGGTTGCGTTGATTCCCTGGTCTGAAAAATTACAACAGGATAGTAGAAAATTAACGGCATCACTGAAAAATTGTAAAGATAATGAGTCCTTTGATAAATTGTTGAAAGACTTTTTAGCATTAACGAAAAGATTGGCTCATGTTTCTGGTGAGTTATCGACAGGTGTTTCGTTAGATGCGCCAGCTGATAATGGTATAGAGTTAAATGCAGAAAAAATTAAACAACAATCTTTAAATCAATTTGTTGAGAACCTGAAAGAAACACAACCAGAACATCAAAAACTGCAATCAATAGAATTGTCAGATAAGTTTCTTGAAGATGAGCCTGTTTTGTTGGCGCAAGCCATTTCTCAGTTAATCAGTTTGGCTGAAGAGAGTGGGATTGTAGAAGAGTCTCTTAACGTTATTCCCGGTAAACTTCCAAGGTTAAAAGAAGTCTTTATTCAGTTGTTAGAGCACATGGTTGTTCCTGTTGCTTTGTTAAACAAAGTTGAAGAACTTAAAGGCTTTCTTGAGCATGGTGAGGATAAAGACTGGAAAAAAAGCCTTAAAAAAATTGTTCAATTTATCAATGAAGTTCGCTTTCAACAGTATCAGGAAGAAGGTGAGTATGAAGATTTCTTGCAAGAAATCACCAATCGTTTACAAGAGATGGTGCAGTTTCTAGTTGATGAAAATAATGAACTGGAAACAAGCGAGAAAAAAGGTGGTGAATTAAATAAGGCTGTTACAAAAGAGATGGATGGCTTAAGGCAAGGTGTTGAAGCCGCGGATGATCTGGACGCGCTGCAGTCAGTTGTTAATAGCCGGCTGGATGCGATTAGTAATTTTATGTTGCAGCATAGTCAGTTAGAAAAAAAGCGCTTTAATTCAGCAAAAAGCAATCTTTCAATGATGCAAGAAAAAATTAATTCCCTCGAAAATGAAACCGCCGCCCTTAAAGTGAGCCTGGCAGAAAAAAGTCGAGAGGCAATGTATGACGCATTAACTGAAATTCCTAATCGTTTGTTCTATGAAAAAAGAATAAAAGAAGACATTGCACGCTGGAAACGGTTTGAGACGCCGTTATCATTAGCGATATGGGATGTCGATAAGTTTAAGAATGTTAATGATACCTATGGGCATAAAGCCGGCGATAAAGTCTTAAAAGCAATCGCGCAAATTTTGAATAAAAGAATTCGTGAAACAGATTTTTTAGCGCGATATGGTGGTGAAGAATTTGTTATGTTGTTACCCGGAACCATTGAAGAAGAAACCCTGAGGCTGGCTAATGAATTAAGGCAGGCCGTGGCCGATTGTGCTTTTCACTATAATGAGAAGTCAGTTAATATCACGATTTCATGTGGCATCAGTGGTTTTAGAGAAGGTGATAGTCTGACGAAAGTTTTTGAACGTGCTGATAAAGCATTGTACCAGGCGAAAGAATCAGGCAGGAATCGTTGTGTGATTGCAGCTTGTCGCAGTACTTAAATGAGAAAGTGTATAGGTCAGTAATCTGTATTAATTCTGATTTGATCTAGCGCTTTGAAATACGTGTATATAAATGACCTTACAACGGTTGCAAATAGTACAGAGCGGACATTGAAAGGCTTTGTTTTTACCGCAAATAAACGCGAATACACGCAAAAAAGTCAAAACCTTTTTTATAATAAAAAACGTCGTCATTCCGGCGTGCTTTTAGCCGGAATCTAGCGCCTTTA
>JAUVDT010000127.1 GCA_030595185.1 Gammaproteobacteria bacterium | reverse complement strand
TCGCACCGGCGGGCGAGGCACTTTTTCCTACAGCTGAAAAAGTACCGTACTTACGTGTGTAGGAGACACGTAAATTAAGAGCGCGATAGCGCACAAATTATTCTTTGTAACAGCCTAATTACCTGCATTATTATGAATTACATCCCTGTAATTCACCCTTCGGGCCGTGTAAAAAGCACACGTTCAAATTTGCTCCCGGCAAATTTGTCGCATCCCTGCTCAGTAAAACTTAATCTGCCGTCCATGGCAGATTACCCCTGCATCAAAACAATGCCCGGCAAACAGCGAGACGGGAAGGTAAATCAAAACCGATATAGCCTGTTAGGTTCTTGCCTTTAATATTTTGATTGAAATGTTTGGTCTTTATTTTTTATCTTTTGACTTTGATTTACCCCTCCCCATTTGAGCAAGCCGAGGAAGAAGTTATATTTACGGAGCCTTCTGCGAGGATGTCTGAGCGAGTGTTTTTCTCGCGAGTTCCGCAGCAGCCGTAAATATTGCGACTGACGAGGGCACTCTCATTGCTTTTTAATGAGAGCTTGGGAACTGGGGCGCATTCTTTGGGTGACGTTTCTTGTGCGAGCAAGAAAGGTTACTCGCTGTCGGTCGACTACCGACACGCCTTTGACTTTGATTTTTAATAAGAACCTTTCCATAAATCACCCAAGAAAATCTTGCCCATTTATGGCACACTAAGCCCAATAACAATAACTATTCACACGGACCAAATGGGGAACACATGATCCGTTTTGACAACATCAGCAAACAATACCCTGGCGGCTTTGAAGCCCTACTTGGCGTTAACTACCACCTACCTCGTGGACAAATGGCTTATTTAACTGGCCATTCCGGGGCTGGTAAAAGCACACTGTTAAAACTCATAGCCATGATCGAACGCCCTAGCCGTGGTCAAATTTTTCTTGATGGCGTTAATCTAAACCAAATTGGCACTAATAAAATTCCCTATATTCGTCGCAATATCGGCATTATTTTTCAAAACCATCAACTACTTAATGACCGTAACGTTTACCAAAATGTTGCGATGCCATTAATTATCTCTGGCTGCCGACATCAAGAAGTCAGCAAACGAGTACGCGCCGCATTGGATCAGGTTGATTTGTTAAATAAAGAAAATGCGATGCCAATTACCTTATCCGGTGGTGAACAACAGCGTGTGGGTATTGCTCGCGCAATTGTGCATAAACCGGCATTACTACTTGCGGACGAGCCCACGGGTAACCTTGATCCCGAATTATCAAAAGAAATTATGCAATTATTTGAGCGTTTTAATCAGGTCGGCGTATCCGTTTTGATTGCCAGCCATGATCTTAATCTCATTGATGAAATGGGCTACCCGGTTATTTCCCTCGATGATGGTCAATTAGTGCGTAACGACCTCACCTTAGTAGGAGCAAAAAGCTAATGGCTAAGACTCCTGAACGCGGTGTAAAAATACAAAAGAATTCACCGCTTAAAGCTTATTTTTTACATCATGCACGCGTTTTTGTGTCCAGTTTAGGTGAACTCACGCGCCGCCCGATTGCCAGCATGATGACTATTACAGTTATTGCCATTGCATTAGCGCTACCAAGCGGCATGTATTTATTTTTGCACAATGTTAATCAGATCAGTGCCGACTGGGACAGCTCGGCTCAAATGTCGTTATTCATTAAAAACAACGTCAGCCAACGAAAAGTCGAGCGTTTAGCCAATCGTTTAAATTTACGAAATGACATTGAATCAACCAAAATTATCACTCCCGAAGAAGCCTTAGACGATTTTGTCCGCATCTCAGGTTTTGGTGATGCATTAAATTCGTTGGATAAAAACCCGTTGCCATCAGTCATCGTTATTCAACCCATTGTTGATAACCAAAAGCCATTGCAAGTATCTCAATTATTAAATGATATGAAAAAGTTGCCCGAGGTCGATATTGCGCAATTGGACTTAGAATGGGTAAAACGACTTTATACCATGTTAGATATCGCCAACCGCGCGGTATGGGTTATTAGCATATTGCTGGGCATTGCGGTGTTATTAACGGTGGGCAATACCATTCGACTGGATATTCAAAGCCGCAAAGAAGAAATCATTGTGATCAAGCTGATCGGCGCTACCAATGCCTTTATTCGTCGTCCTTTTCTCTACACCGGCTTATGGTACGGATTAATAGGCAGCCTACTGGCACTTATTCTCACTAATATCGCATTAAGCCTTATTTCGACGCCGATACAAAAATTAGCCAGCTTGTATAACAGTAATTTTGAATTGATAGGGTTAAGCTTTGATAACTCATTAATGCTCATTATAACCAGCTGTATTTTAAGCCTTGGTGGCTCATGGTTGGCAGTGGGACGACAACTAAGTAAGATAGAACCCAGTTAAAACAGATATATTAAATATATCTTCAATGAAGTCATAGAATACGGACATAACGGATATGCCAAAGCAGTCAATATTATTAATCGATGGTTCTAAAGCCAGCAGAGCCATTATTTCAAAAGCTATTAATGCTAAATTAGAAGATGTACGCGTAACCTCTTTCGACACTGCCACAGCTGCTTTAGTGCATTGCCAAACCCATTCTTTTAATCTCATTATCACCGCCATGAGTTTGCCTGATATGCAGGCTCAGGAATTCGCTGAAAAACTTCGTAATGACTACAGCAACTCTGCCACCCCCATTATTATGATGTCGGGTGATTTTATGCTGAATATCCAAAACAATACGGCTTCTCACCATATCAATGGCTATTTTGACAAATCAAAAGGTAATGAGCATCTCATTGAATACATTCAATCTTACCTTTCAACCCATTTATGGAATAAGGTTAAAAAGTCACATATTTTGTATGTAGAAGACAGCCCTACGGTCACAAAAGTGGTCACTCAAATGTTAAATGCCAATGGTTATAGCTATCAACACGTTAATAATGCCACCGATGCACTGATGCTATTAACGGCCAACCAAGGCACAGAAAATGAATTCGATATTGTGCTAACTGATATTCAACTTGAAGGCTTGATGAGTGGTGATGACCTCATTCGAGAAATACGTTTTGGTCTTGGATTAATGCCCGATACATTACCTATTTTAGTCTCCACCTCTCCTAGCCAGGATCGCCTGGACCATATCAATAACATCCTCTCTGCCGGAGCAAATGATATTATTGAGAAACCGTTGATTGAAAGCCTGCTAATTGCTCGAATGAGTAACCTAACCCACTAAAAAGCACTTTCCCCGCAAAACTTCTTCTATAAGTAGTTTGTTTTTATTATATTTTTTCCTTTTATCGGAACTTTCCAAAGAATTAGCACTCTATAATTAAGAGTGCTAAACTATGTTCAAGATCCATTAGGAGAGATAACAATGAGTACTGCTTTGATACCTGCAAAAACAGCCCTACCAGTCGTTAGTAGTAACGATCTGGATAGCTATTTCCGTGATATCAACAACATACCCATGTTAACTGCCGAAGAAGAAAGCGCGTTAAGCGATCGTCTGCAGCAACAAGGTGATTTAGAAGCAGCCCAAAAGCTGGTTTTATCTAACTTACGTTTTGTTATTCGCATTGCTCGTGGTTACACCGGCTACGGTTTACCATTAGCTGACCTGATTCAAGAAGGCAATATCGGCTTAATGAAAGCGGTTAAACGCTTTGATAGCGTCCATAAAGTCCGTCTTGTTTCATTCGCTGTGCACTGGATCCGTGCTGAAATCCATGAGTTTGTGATTCGTAACTGGCGCATTGTTAAAATTGCGACCACCAAACCTCAGCGTAAACTATTTTTCAAATTGCGCTCATCTAAAAAGCGTCTTGGTTGGTTCAGCCACGAAGAAGTACAAGATGTCGCAAAAACACTGGGCGTAAAACCAGAAACCGTATTAGAAATGGAAGCACGTTTAAGCAATTATGACGTGGCTTTTGATGCACCAGCTAATGAAGACAGCGAAGACAGCATGGTGTCGCCATCGACTTATTTGGTAAATCAAAACTTAGATCCTGCTAATGCTGCTGAATCAGCAGACTGGCAACAGAACCAACTGCAACAATTAACGGCATCTTTGGCGACTTTGGATGAACGCAGTCAGGACATCCTTCAGCAACGCTGGTTAAATGAAGATAAAACCACATTGCAAGAATTAGCTAAAAAGTATCAAGTGTCTGCAGAACGTATTCGCCAGCTAGAAGCTAATGCTATTAAGAAGCTTCGTGGCGGCATGTTAGAAGCGTAAATGCTCTAATATTTGACTGCAAATAGTACAGAGCGGACATTGAAAGGCTTTGTTTTTACCGCAAATAAACGCGAATACACGCAAAAAAGTCAAAACCTTTTTTATAATAAAAAACGTCGTCATTCCGGCGTGCTTTTAGCCGGAATCTAGCGCCTTTA
>JAUVDT010000069.1 GCA_030595185.1 Gammaproteobacteria bacterium | reverse complement strand
CATATTATTTTAAGATTCCTTTTTTAAAATTGTGTTGTTTCGTAACGACTGATTTTTACATCATTATGCCACCAGTTTGATGGGAGGCCTGCTTTTGTTTTTAAGTGGTTTAAAAAGTCTTTTTTGTCGGGCAGTTGTTCCCATACGCTGGGTAAAAAAGTGCCTCTATTATATTCGTGTTCTAAAATTAGGCCGTCAACATCAGGTCTTATTTGATTTAATAAATCTTCTTCGTTTTCAAAGTTAATTTTTTCTGGCTTGCTGAGTACTGATATTTCCATCGATAATTCGTTTAGTTCATTTTCTTCCAGTGGCGGAAAGCGGGGGTCTCTAAAGGCTGCTGCAAAAGCATGTTCTGCAATGTCGTTGATGAGAGCTTGTGATGCTTCTAGTGCGCCAATGCAACCACGCAGTTGATTGTTTTTATGCAGGGTGACAAAGCAGGCCAGTGTTTGTTGTAAATCTTCTGAATAGTTGTTGGTAATGATGTTAAGCGCGGAACCATCTTTTAAGCCGTGTAATATCGATTCTTTTGCAATACGCAAAGCGGTGCTTTTATCATCAGTTGAAAGCTCAGTGGAAGGCATATGCTCCGTACCCGACAACGCGATCTTTGTCGCCCGCTGTGTCGCCTGAGTTTCTTAAATCGAGAATATCGACCGATAAATGTTTTTCTGTGGCAACGGTCATTAAGCCTTTTAATCCATTGCGACCACAGGCATCTTCGTAGTCAATTAAATCGGGTTTTAAATTGGTAATCGCGTCGCTGGTAGAGCGGTCTAATTGTTTGGCCTGATTGTAATTATGGTAGTGGCTGAGGTCGGTACTGATGACTATTAATGTATGTTCGTCTCCCCATAAACGGTTAATAACTTCAGCGACCTCGGCAGGTTTTGCATTGCCAACAACTAATGGGATAAGGGTGAAGTCATCTAACACTTCTTGTAAAAAAGGCAGTTGAACTTCCAGGCTGTGTTCATCTCTGTGTGCTTGTTCAGAGGTAATGACCTGACGGAGGTCTTGTATTTGCTGGATGCCTTGTTGGTCTATTTTAATATCGCCCAGTGGTGTATTAAAAGTGTCCGATTCGGGTACTGCTAAGCCATTAAATGCTACCCGGTGGCAAGGGCCTAATAAAACCACGCGTTTAATTTTGTGTTTGAGTGGGATTAAGTGTTGGTAGGCGGAGGCGGCAATCGGCCCAGAAAAAATATAACCGGCATGTGGTACGACAATGGCTTTGGGAATAACGGCAGGCGTCGTTGCTGTATTGTGCGCTTGCTGCAGGTAAGAATGAATGTCGTTTTTTAAGGTGCTTTCATCTGCCGGGTAGAACATGCCGGCAACTGCGGGTGGTCTGATTTGATGTATCGTGTGGTTCATAACAATACTCCTACAAAACAGTGAATAAACCGCAAGGGCTGATTACAGTTCTATTTTCAATTCTATTTCTATCATAACCCTAATAACGGCACTTGCAATAGGGGTAATATGTCCTTATTTATAAGGCATGAATATTTTTTGTTGATATGAGTGTGGGGGCGATTAAATGTCGGATGCTTCAATTGTAAAAACTAAATTTTGGCATTTGTTAGATGATGGCAGAGTGCAGTGTGATCTGTGCCCGCGTGAGTGCAAACTGCATGAAGGACAGCAAGGTCTGTGTTTTGTCCGCGCTAATCAAGATAACGAATTGGTTTTGACCACTTATGGTCGCTCGAGTGGTTTTTGTATTGACCCTATCGAAAAGAAACCGCTCAATCATTTTTTACCGGGATCGCCAGTGTTCTCCTTTGGTACAGCGGGCTGTAATTTAGCGTGTAAGTTTTGCCAGAACTGGGATATGAGTAAATCGCGCGAAATGGACACATTGGCTGATGCCGCTAGCCCCGAGATGATCGCGCTAACAGCAAAAGAGCATGGTTGCAGTAGTGTGGCGTTTACTTATAACGACCCGGTCATTTTTCACGAATACGCTATCGATGTGGCAAAAGCGTGTCGAGAGCATGATATTAAAACGGTTGCTGTAACCGCGGGCTATGTTAACCCGGAGCCGAGGGCTGAATTTTATCAATACATGGATGCAGCCAATGTCGACCTTAAAGCTTTCACAGAGCGTTTTTATCACAAAATCACCGGTGGACATCTAGAGCCTATATTGGACACATTGAAGTACATTAAACATGAAACCGATTGTTGGTTGGAAACAACGACTTTAGTTATCCCCGGTGAAAATGATTCGGAGAAAGAGCTGACAGATATGTGTGAATGGGTGGTCGAGCATTTAGGCCCCGATGTACCTATGCATTTCAGTGCCTTTCATCCAGATTATAAAATGTTAGATATAGCCTCAACACCACCCGAAACGCTAGTAATGGCGCGGGATATTGCGATGAAAGCCGGTGTGCGATATGCCTATGTAGGTAACGTACATAATAAAGATGCCGATAGTACCTGGTGCCACCATTGCGGTGAATTGTTGATTGAGCGAGACTGGTATGAATTGGGTAAATGGAACTTAATCGAAGATGCTTGCTGTTCGTCTTGTGGCACTGAATTATCGGGTGTTTTTGAGTCTAAACCGGGTAATTGGGGAGCTAAAAGGCAAACGGTGCAAATGAATACGCCTTTTGGTCATTGCGTAGTTATTTAGAATCTAGCTATCGGTTACATGATAAGGCTGAATGACTTGCCTCAGTATCAATGCCAGTAAGTTAAGGGCGTAGGTGCGAATTTATTCGCACAGTGAAGCTATTACACGAGGTCTTGTTCGAATAAATTCGAACCTACAATAGTTTAACTTACTGGCATTGGCCTCAGTATAGGGTGCTATTTGGCAGCATGTTATGTGCTGGTATTAGAGCCGTAAATAACCATTTTTTGATGATTTAGAGAAGTATTGCCTAATAATGATGTGATTATCACCATTATTAGGGGGTAACAGAGCTTTTCAGCTCCCTTTAAGTGCCAAAATCGGGTATCCTTACCTATCCGGGTCGATAAATAGATAGTCAGTTGAGAACAGGTACGCTTTACATCATATCCGCTCCTTCAGGGGCAGGAAAAACCAGCTTGTTACGCGATTTAGTGGGCATCTCTAAAGAGGTGGTCGTATCCGTTTCGCACACAACTCGCAAGAAACGCGAGGGTGAAGTTGATGGTGTGCACTATCATTTTATAGATATCGATACGTTTAATGCGATGGCGGAAAAGGGTAAGTTTTTAGAACATGCCCAGGTGTTCGATAATTTTTACGGCACCTCCCAGTCTCACATAGAAGAATTACTGTCGACGGGTATTGATGTTATTTTGGAAATCGACTGGCAAGGTGCGAACCAGGTCAGAAAATTGATGCCAGATAATATTTCGATTTTTATTTTGCCACCGTCGAAAAAAGAATTACGTTCGCGCCTTTCAAACCGAGGTACGGATAGCGAAGAAATTATTGATCGCCGCATGCGTGATGCTGAAAATGAGATGTCACATTACGGCGAGTTTGATTATTTGATTGTGAATGACGATTTTAATATGGCTCTGGAAGAACTGGCCGCTATATTAACAAGTAATCGCGTGACCATATCAAAGCAGGATGAGCGCATTAAGTCGCTGTTAATAGATTTACTCGAATAGTATTTATACGATTAATAAAGTTTTAATAGGAAAGTAAAATGGCACGTTTAACTGTAGAAGATTGTCTTGATAATGTTGAAAACCGTTTTCAGCTAGTATTGGTTGCCGCTAAGCGCGCACGTCAAATTGCAATGGGTGGCGAGCCAATGGTTTCATTGGATAACGATAAGCCTACTGTTTTGGCATTACGTGAAATCTCAGAAGGTTTTGTAACTAACTCAATTTTGACTGAGACAACTTCAATAGCACAAGCTATGGAATCTGAAACTGCCGAAGAGGAATCTAAGGTAGCGGAATAAGTTTCACGCGTTTGTTAGCACTAATAAACGCAAAGTAGACCTGGTAACAAAAATGTCTGAACACAGTCAGTTAGATATCGTTGATGAATCGGAAATGGTTGCCGATGAGGAGCGTTATTTAATTAGCGATTTGTGTCTTGAGCTTGAGCCTTATATGGATGAGGAGCAAATCAAGGACGTTTATCAGGCCTATCTTTACGGCGCTCACGCCCACGAAGGTCAATATCGAATGACCGGTGAGCCCTATATTTATCATCCTATTGCAGTCGCCAGAATACTTGCAGAAATGCATGTGGATTCCCGCACAATCGTTGCAGCCATCTTGCACGATGTCATCGAAGATACCCCCAGTTCTAAAGAACAAATATCAACAGAGTTTGGTGAAGACGTTGCAGAGTTAGTTGATGGCGTATCTAAACTCACCAAAATAGAAAACAAAGACAAACAAGAACAACAAGCAGAAAACATTCAAAAAGTGTTATTAGCTATGGCGCGCGATATTCGTGTCATTATGATTAAGCTGGCAGACCGCTTACACAATATGCGTACGCTGGGCATTATGCGGGTTGAGAAAAAACGTCGCATTGCAAAAGAAACATTAGAAATATATGCGCCCATTGCGCAACGCTTAGGCATCAACTCATTGCGTATCGAACTGGAAGACTTAGGGTTTCAATCGATGTACCCTTATCGCTATGCCGTGTTAGAGCAGGCGGTGAAAAAAGTGAGTGGTCACCGCAAAGAAGTGGTGCAAAATTTAGACAATGCAATTAATGCTCGCTTAGAAGAAATGCAAATTGAAGGCGACGTGCAGTTACGTAAAAAGCATTTATATAGCATTTACCGAAAAATGAAAACTAAACACTTGCCGTTTAAAAAAGTGTTCGATGTTTATGCCATGCGTATTATCGTGGACACGGCTGACAGTTGTTACCGAGTGCTGGGTGTTATTCATAACTTATTTAAACCGATTCCCGGTCGTTTTAAAGACTATATAGCGATACCTAAAGGTAATGGTTACCAAAGTTTGCACTCAGCAATGTATGGCCCGCATGCTATTCCAATGGAAGTACAAATTCGTACTAAAGAAATGGATGAGTTTGCAGAAGCCGGTATTGCAGCGCATTGGCTTTATAAAACCGGTGAAGATTCTCACGGCCATCAAGGCGCACAAGCCAGAGCAAGAGACTGGTTAACAGGTTTGCTTGAAATGCAGCAACAAGCGGGTAACCCGGTTGAATTTTTAGATAACGTAAAAGTCGATTTGTTCCCGGATGAAATTTTTGTTTACACACCAGACGGCGATATTATTAAATTACCAAAAGGTTCAACGCCAGTCGACTTTGCATACGCAGTACATACCGGAATTGGTAACACCTGCGTTGCAGCAAAATTAGATCACCAATTCGCGCCACTCAATACACCTTTATACAGTGGTCAAACAGTTGATATTGTTACTTCACCAATGGCACGTCCAAATCCTGTTTGGTTAAATTACGTTGTGAGTGTTCGTGCAAGAAATAATATTCGAAACTATTTAAAGAACATGGAAACCGGCGAAGCCTTAGCGCAAGGTACGCGTTTGATGAATCGTTGTTTAAAAGTTTATTCCACGACGCTAGGTGATTTAGACACGGAACATGTTGCCAGTGTTTTAGAAGAACTAAGCTTTGAAAAGCTCGATGATTTATTGGTTGATATCGGTTTAGGAAATCGTCCACCTAGTTTAGTGGCGCGCCGTTTATTACCTGATATGTACGATGAAGATGGCGAAGAATTCGAAGCGCAAAGCGTACAGTCTTTAGCACCTCTTTCAATTAGTGGTACCGAAGGCATGGTGGTGTCGTACGCAAAATGTTGTTACCCAATACCCAATGACCATATTGTCGGGGTGTTTAGTAAAGGCAAAGGTATTGTTGTACATCGTGAAGGCTGTAATAACATCGAATCATTCAGACATTCACCTGACCAAATAGTTGATGTTACATGGATGGATGAACTGGACGGTAACTTTGTTACCCGAATTTGTGCAGAAGTAAGAAGTCAGCCAGGTGTTTTGGCTCGCTTAGCAACGGGTATTTCAGACGAAGAAGCAAATATAGAAAGCGTTGATATCGAAGATCGTGATGGCATTATCAGTCATATCACTTTTGTTATCAGTGTTGTCAACAGGCTTCATCTTGCAAAAGTGGTTAGACGTTTGCGTTCAATGCCGCCAGTTGCAAAAATATGGCGCATGCGTTGATAGTACTCTTTAAAATAAAGTATAAAAAATAAATTTGTAGTATGCATTTTTTGCACATCACTAAAACAATTAATTAAAAGAGAAAAATAATGGCACGTGAAATTATTTCTACAGACAAAGCGCCTCAAGCAATCGGTACTTATTCACAGGCGGTAAAAGTAGGTACTACAGTTTATATGTCAGGCCAAATCCCGCTCATTCCAGAAACAATGGAAATGGTAGAAGGCAATATCGAAGCAGAAATCCGTCGAGTATTTGATAACTTAACAGCAGTGGCTGAGGCGGCTGGTGGTGGTTTAAAAGACATTGCAAAGTTAAATGTCTTTTTAACTGACTTGAGTCACTTTCCTATTGTTAACCAAGTAATGGCTGATTATTTTCAACAACCTTACCCAGCACGTGCGGCTATTGGTGTTGCACAATTACCAAAAGATGCGGGTGTTGAAATGGATGCTATTTTGGAACTTGAAAGCTAACCCGAGTTGCTTTGCCTTCACCCAATCAACAATCTATTGATTTAAATTCAATAACATCTTTAAAAGGTGTCGGGCCGCGCATGGCTGAAAAGTTGGCGCGGCTTAATCTGTTTCGACTTCAAGACGTTTTATTTCATTTACCACTTCGCTACGAAGACCGTACACGAATAGTGCCTATCGGTTCATTGCATCATTCCAATAGAGCGGTCATCGAAGGTGTTGTAGAGCACTCGGCTATCAGCTTTGGGCGCAGTGGCCGGCAACGTCGGCGCGTGTTAATGGTGCACCTTGCAGATGGCACCGGTTCTATTAAATTACGCTTTTTTAATTTCAGCAAAGCACAGCAAGAAAAACTATCAAAAGGCACTCGGCTTCGTTGTTATGGTGAGGCGCGGCGTGTTACTAATCATCTCGAAATTATTCACCCTGAATTCAGCGAAGTGTTAGAAAATAGTTTAACGCCTACCGATGAAGCATTAACACCCATCTACCCCACAACCGATGGTGTGCACCAACTAACATTAAAGAAATTAATCGATCAAGTATTGGAAATGCTTAATCGAGAAAATAGTCACCTGTTGATGGATTATTTACCAGAGGAAATGGTCAAGCAAATATCAACGCTTGGTAGCGACATGGTTGATTTGAAGTCGGCTATTAATTTTATCCACAGGCCGCCGCCAGATGTTTCTTTAAGCGCATTAGATGAAGGTGTTCATCCTTCACAACAACGCTTGGCTTTTGAGGAATTGTTAACGCATCAATTAAGTTTGCAGCAGCTAAGAGAAAAAATTCAATCGCAAGGCGCAGAGATTCTTTCCAATGGTGGCAAGTTATTGCAAGGCTATTTAAAACTATTGCCTTTTGAATTAACCGGCGCACAAAGCAAAGTTATCGAAGTGATAAAACACGATGTTGCTTTGGATAAACCAATGTTACGTTTAGTGCAGGGTGATGTGGGCTCGGGTAAAACTGTAGTTGCTTTCGCAGCATGTTTAATGGCGGTTAATGCTGGGCGGCAAGCGGCGGTAATGGCGCCAACTGAAATTTTAGCCGAACAACATTTTCAAAACTTCACACAATGGGCTGGTGAGTTAGGTTTAAAAGTGGCTTGGCTATCAGGTAAAACCAAAGTAAAGCAGCGACGTGAAATGTTAGCCATTATTGAAAGTGGTGAAGCTAATATTGTGGTGGGTACACATGCTTTGTTTCAAGATGAAGTTAAGTTTAATCATTTGTCATTAGTGGTAATAGATGAACAACATCGCTTTGGTGTGCATCAGCGTTTAGCTTTAAAAAATAAAGGAGTAAAAGCGCATCAATTAATTATGACGGCAACACCTATTCCAAGAACACTGGCAATGACAGCGTATGGTGATCTTGATGTGTCAGTGATTGATGAGTTGCCACCCGGCAGAACACCGGTCAAAACAGTTGTGTTACATGAAGCAAGGCGGCCGGATGTTATACAGCGAGTACGCGCAGCCATTGCAGATGGTCGACAGGTTTATTGGGTTTGTACCTTAGTTGAAGAGTCAGAAGTTTTACAATGTCAGGCAGCAGAAGATACACAAGTTTTACTGCAAGAAATAATGCCAGAGTTTCAAATTGGTTTAGTACATGGTCGTATGAAGCCAATAGAAAAAGAAACAGTAATGAGTGAGTTTAAAAATAAAAAAATTAACTTATTAGTAGCAACAACAGTAATAGAAGTCGGGGTAGATGTGCCCAATGCATCACTAATGATAATAGAAAATTCAGAACGTTTAGGTTTGTCTCAATTGCATCAACTAAGGGGGCGTGTGGGGCGCGGGTCAACAGCCAGTAGTTGCGTGCTCATATACAGCAACCCATTATCAAAAACAGCGAAAAAAAGATTAGCCGTAATGCGAGAAACAAACAGCGGCTTTGATATTGCAGAAGAAGACCTAAAAATACGCGGCCCCGGCGAAGTGTTGGGAACAAGACAAACCGGCATGATGCAATTTAGAATCGCAGACATACTACGAGACGAAAACCTAATTTCCGCTGTACATGAAGCAGCAGAGGAAATAGTGCAGCAACACCCTGAAATAATAGAACCCTTAATCAGACGTTGGTTGTCGGGTGCAGAGCAGTATGGAGAGGTATAGTTGTTGAGGTCACTTTGCGGAATGTTTAGGGCTAATAAAAAACTTACAAATTTTACAAGTGTTTGAAAGCATGAGATATTTAATAAAAACAAGAATGTTATTGGTCCTAAGAAGCCCCTTTTAAAGTGCTTTTTAGGATTTCTGATCATACTTATCTCATTGGGAGTTTATGCCTTCACCAATAGATAGAATATAGAGTTACGAATATCAGATGATAGTGAAAACAGACTGAGCCTACTTGATGAAAATGGTATGGCATTAAAAGTCATCACAGATAAAATGCTGAAAGAATACGAATTTGATAGCTCAGGTAGCCTTAAAAAGAGACAATAAACAGTTCAAAAAGAGCGTGAAAAAGCATAGCGCCTTTTAACCCAAACATTATGCAATAAAGTTAGTTAAATTATGATCGATAGATATTTTGATAAAACAGAAACTTTTAATATTAAGTTAAATGTAATCTGTACATTTCTTATCATTGCTATTTTTAGTATTGATATTCAGTTACCCCTGGGGATCGCGGGCGGTGTTCCATATATAGTCGTTATTTTGATTTCTCTCTGGTCAAGCAAGCCTAATTTAGTTATTTATTTGGCAGTAATTTGCTCTATTATGACCCTGTTAGGGTTTTATTTGTCACCAACTGGCGGTGAAGTATGGAAGGTAATAGTTAATAGGTCATTAGCTTTGTTTGTTATATGGATAACTGCATTTCTAGCGCTTAAATGGAAAAAGCATGAAGATGAAATATTATCATTACACCACAAAGTGGAAAAAGAAAAAGAAAAAGAAATAATATATTTAGCAACTATTCATGGTGCACAGCATATAACTAATAATTTATTGAATGAACTTAAAGTTGTAGAGCTTGAAATTGAAAATCACCCTGAGTTTGATAAAGAAGTATCTTCGATGTTTAACGATATGGTAGTTGAAGCCAATACTTTAATAAAAAACCTTTCTTCAGTGGGGGATATTGAAGATGACGCGATAAGAAAATCTATATATCCAAAGTCAAATACCTAACAACAAAATCAACATGGTCAAAATAAAGCGTTGCAACGCTATACTTTATTTTTCCAGTTATTTAAAACGATAGATAATAGATCCCGGTCTATAACCACCAGAAAGTGTATTATTGAAAGAGCCTGATGACCTACCAATAGAATATGACAAGGCAATACAATGATAACCACTATTGAAACATTTTTAAAAAGAGAGTCATCAGCGGGCATGCTGCTGATTTTTGTCACTATTATTGCACTGTTGTTGCAAAATAGCGGGTTGTCTGAGTTATACAGTAGTTTTTTACATACGCATGTTGAGATTCGATTTGGCAATTTGCAAATTGCTAAGCCCTTGTTGCTTTGGGTTAATGATGGATTGATGGCGGTCTTTTTTTTCCTCATTGGGCTGGAGGTCAAAAGAGAAGTTATGGAAGGGCATCTTTCTTCTCTGAGCCAAATTGCGCTGCCAGGAATAGCTGCTGTCGGTGGTATGGTTGTGCCAGCTTTGGTATTCATTGCATTTAATCAAGGAGACTCATTTGCAATGAAAGGCTGGGCAATACCCACCGCAACCGACATTGCTTTTGCTCTGGGAGTAATATCATTATTGGGGAACAGGTGTCCCGTCTCTTTAAAAGCATTTCTATTGGCGTTGGCTATCATTGATGATTTAGGTGCTATCGTTATCATTGCACTGTTTTACACTGTTGAATTATCCACAGCTTCTATAGTCATCGCTTCAATTGCGCTTACTACTTTGTTCGTTA
>JAUVDT010000119.1 GCA_030595185.1 Gammaproteobacteria bacterium | reverse complement strand
TTTATTTACGACTTTAGACTAAAGGTTTATATCTTCTTTTTCTTATTCGCCGCAATTCTTAATCTCAACGCATTCAGCTTGATAAAGCCTGCTGCATCTTTTTGATCGTATGCACCATCATCATCTTCGAAGGTTGCAATTTTTTCATCAAATAATGAATCATGCTCTGAACGACGACCAACAGCTGATACGCTGCCTTTATAAAGTTTAACGCGTACGTCTCCGTTTACAGTTTCTTGTGATGCGTCGATCATTTTCTGCATCATTTCACGCTCTGGGCTCCACCAGTAACCGTTATAAATTAACTCGGCATACTTAGGCATCATTGAATCTTTAAGGTGCGCTACTTCGCGATCTAATGTTAATGATTCGATCGCGCGATGCGCTTTCATCATTACTGTTCCTGCTGGCGTTTCATAACAGCCGCGAGACTTCATACCAACATAGCGGTTTTCTACGATGTCTAAACGACCTACACCGTTATCGCCTGCTACTTTGTTTAATGTTTCTAAAACAGTTGCTGCTGTCATTTCAACGCCATCGATAGCAGTAATATCACCTTTAACATAAGTTAGCTCAAGGTAGGTTGGCTCGTTTGGTGAATTTTCTGGTGAAACACTCCAGCGCCACATATCTTCTTCTGCTTCTGTCCAGGGGTCTTCTAATGGGCCACCTTCGTATGAAATGTGCAGTAAGTTCGCATCCATTGAGTAAGGTGATTTCTTACCACGTTTTTGCTCAACGGCTATGTTATGCGTTTCGCAATAATCCATTAGTTTTTCACGTGAGTTCAGGTCCCATTCGCGCCAGGGTGCTATTACCTCGATGCCTGGTGCCAATGCATAAGCGCCTAGTTCGAAACGAACCTGGTCGTTACCTTTACCGGTTGCACCGTGTGAGATGGCATATGCGCCAACTTCTTCTGCAATTTCTACTAAACGTTTTGCGATTAGTGGGCGTGCAATAGAAGTACCTAGTAAGTACTCACCTTCGTAAATAGTGTTAGCGCGAAACATTGGGTAGACATAATTTTGTGCAAATTCTTCGCGTAAGTCTTCGATATAGATTTCTTTAACACCCATTGCTTCTGCTTTAGCACGAGCTGGCTCTACTTCTTCACCCTGACCTATGTCAGCAGTAAATGTAACCACTTCACAGTCATAAGTTTCTTCCAACCATTTTAAAATAACGGATGTGTCCAGACCGCCTGAATAGGCAAGTACGACTTTCTTTTTAGCCATAGGTATTTCCTAGAAAATATCGAATATTTGAATGCGCTGAATTATACCGAAGTCGACAGCCTCGATATAGCCCATTGCTGCATATATTGAGGTGTAGCTTATGATTAAAGCTTATTTGATTAACTGTACTTGAACACGCCGATTGAATTTACGACCCGTCACACTCACATTACTGACATGCGGACGCACTTCCCCACGACCTCGGAGGCTGATCTTTTTCTTTGAAACACCCTTTGAAATCAGATAGTTACGTACTGCTCTGGCTCGTTTATTAGAGAGCAATTGATTGAGGTATTTGAAACCTATGCTATCGGTATGCCCCGTCAGTTTAACTTTCTTTATCGTTTTATCATTTTTCACATAAAGTGCGACACGGTTAAGTAGCTGCTTAGCGCCTTTATTAAGCCGCGCACTACCGGAACTGAACATCATCGAGGTATTTTTGACGTCATCAAAACCAAAAGGTAATAACTTTGTCTGGCAACTCACAAACTTAGGCCAATAATCACGGAAGTTAACCGTTGAAACAGCAACCGACACATCTTCTGTACTATCTGCCCAATCACGAAAGTGCAGGCTAGGCTGCATGCCTTTATCTAGCTCGTAAAGCATACGCAGTGCGATTTTATGAGTGAAATAGATGGGTGTTTTGCCTTTGATGAGAGGCGACCTGGAGAGCTCGCGAGGCACGATATCTGGCTTCCAGTATGGGGGACTGGAATATAACAGCGCCACTGAATCTTTAGTGGGTGGCTGATCGGCTTTAACAAAGAATGAAAGCTCTCCACCAGCGGAATGCATGAACACAGCTTTACCAAACCCAGGGATTTGCTGCTCTAATTTACAACTCACCAAGGATCCCAAGACAGCCCATTCAACGGTTTCTATATCCGCTTCATAGTGCTGTATAGCCTGCACAGGACAAACGCCCGCTATCAGCAACAGAGATATCCATTGTGGGCGAGTGAGTATTTTTGTCAGGCGGTATTCCATACAAGCATTAGCGGCCAGCCTGATAAAAACTTTAGGGCCATTCTACTGCGCATGAAGCTATTTCGTATGAAGACCCGAACTGAGCATTTTCCACTGTTTATCCACCTTAATAAGATGCAACCCTACTTGTTGTGCTGCAACGACGGTGCTTTCTGCATCGTACAAATTAAATACAACATTTACATAAAGGTTTCTACCCGTTCTGGCAAAGATATCAATACTGTCTGCCTTAATATACTCACCGTTAATTGATGTAAATCTTTTTTCAATATTATTTAGGTACTCTTTTACATCCGCCGTTGTTTTTAAAACAATAATGTCATCTTTTTCAATATAGGTAACGGGAAGGTGTAACGAGCCTGCTAATAATTTAGTATCAAACTTATTGATAGCAACTTCGTATTTATTTAACCATTGTTTAAAACCGGCATTGGTATCAAAAACTTCTTTTTTAACTGCTTTTTCTTTAACCGACATAAAGCTAATCAGTTTTTTATTAAACGCAATCATATTGCTACGTTCAGTGCTGCAATTACCCAATGAGCGACTACAGACATTATCAATAATAATTTTATAGGCTCCGTCTTTTTGTTTTACTTTTTTGATGGTGATATCCATTTCTTCTGAACCAAGTTCTTTTTCTTCAGATTGAATCAAGCTATCACTATATATTTCTATGCCCTGCGTACTGTATTTATCAACCCAATCACCTGCGGTATCCCACATCTTTTTACACATGTCATCTGAACTACAAACGGGTACAGACTGCAGAAAAACAACGTCTTCGTTAATTTCGTTTTTCTTACCTAAACAACCTTGTAAAAAAGCACTTACAAATACAACTATCATTAAATTTTTCATTAGCATCTCTTTATATTTATCTTTTTTGTTTTCTAATTATTGGTCTTAATTAATTTTGTATGTAACCAAATTCACCAATCCATTTACGCTTTTTATAATCCAGTTTTAACCACTTAGGTACAAAACAATCTCGTCGTTGCATTTCAAAATCACTTTTAGCCGGTTCTGGCTCCGCATCTTTAATTTGGCAACTGGCTGTCATCACAGGGTGAAAACTAACGCTGAGTTTATTATCGACAGACACACTGCTGTCTTGTCGCTGACTATCGTGAAATAAAACTTGTTTACGAATCAAGCAGCTAAAGTACAATTCCATTTCTACAAACAACGGATTATCACGCGCAGATAAAGCTTTTTCAGCCGCTTTGCTCAAATGTATTTTAACAGTACGATTATCAATTGTGATTTCTGATGACATAACACCCCCGATCTATTATTCCATCATAACCTAGCAAACGGTGTTTATATAAGCGTTTTTTTATAAAGTTGTTACGCATAAAAAAGGCCGCTATAAAGCGGCCTTTTTATCAAAGAGACTTGGCAAGATGCATAGTTCCCTATTTTTTCTTTGGCATGTAAATATCAGTACACGTCCCTTCTGCTACTTCTGCAGCGAAGTTAATGGTTTCTGATAATGTCGGATGCGGATGAACGGTTAATGCTAAGTCTTCTACATCAGCGCCCATTTCCAGTGCCAATGTTGCTTCTGCAATTAACTCACCTGCATTTGGCCCAACAATACCTGTACCAATAATGCGATGATCTTCATCGAGTAACACTTTCGTCATACCGTCATCACGCCCTATTGATAATGAACGACCACTCGCCGCCCACGGGAAAACACCTTTAGTGTATTTAATACCTTCTTCTTTACACTGGTCTTCTGTTTTACCCATCCACGAAACTTCTGGATCGGTGTAACAAACTGAAGGAATAGTACGTGCATCGAAGAATGATTTCATACCCGAAATCACTTCAGCTGCTACTTTTGCTTCGTGAGTTGCTTTATGAGCCAACATTGGTTGACCGACTACATCACCGATTGCAAAAATGTGATCAACATTAGTACGTTGTTGTTTATCAACATTAATGAAACCATTTTCTGCAACAGCAACACCGGCTTTATCTGCATCGATTAATAAACCGTTTGGACTACGACCAATCGCAACCAATACTTTATCAAAAGTATCTGTTTCTGGCGCTTTTTTACCATCGAAAGTACACAGCATACCCGCATCAGTTGACTCGATTGCCGTTACCATTGTATCAAGATAAATATTGGCATAACGCTTTTTAACACGACGCTCTAATGGACGAACGATGTCACGATCAGCACCCGGGATTAAACCCGAACCTAATTCAACAACGGTAATTTCAGAACCTAACGCGTCATAAACCATCGCCATTTCAAGACCAATGATACCGCCACCAACAACTAATAAACGTTTTGGCACTTCTGCTAATTCCAAAGCGCCTGTTGAATCCATTACGCGAGAATCTTCCCACGGAATAAATGGCAATTTAGTAACACGTGAACCAGCTGCGATAATGCAACTATCAAAACCAACAATTGTTTTCTTACCGTCTTGCTCAACTTCGATAGTGTTCGCCGAAGTAAACTTACCGTAACCGTGAACAATTTCAACTTTACGTTGTTTCGCTAAACCTTTTAAGCCACCTGTTAATTTACCAATAACATCTTCTTTATTTTTACGAATGCCATCAATATCAATCTCAGGTTTACCAAAGGTTACACCGTGTTTTGCAAACTCAGCCGCTTCATTAATAATGTGCGCTGTGTGCAGTAATGCCTTTGATGGGATACAACCGACGTTTAAACAAAC
>JAUVDT010000052.1 GCA_030595185.1 Gammaproteobacteria bacterium | reverse complement strand
ACCGACATCAATCCACAATGCTGTTTGATCATCTAATGTACGAACCCATATATCAGGCTCCTCAATAGCACTCAGTCCTTTTGTAAAAAACAGGTTCTCCTGAGCATTAATACAATAAACCAGCACACGGACCATCATACGCTCTAATGTTTCTGATGGATGCTGTGCCAATGTCAGATTCAAGGTATCGTAATAATTACGATTGAGATCTGACAATGAAATTCTGAATTTATATATTGTAGGTTTTATCGCCACGAAATATGCTCTTAAGATACTAATAGCCGCAACGATACACCCTTTGTAGACAGAGTACTAAATGTTTATACGTTATTATTAACAAGCCATATTATTTCAACAAGCACTGTCATTATGAGCTTTATTAATATAATGCCCATTAGCTATGACTTGGCTTCAATGCCTCGACCAAGATAATAACCATCAACGATACTCACAATCCAAATCAAACCGATTACCAGCGATAAGTTACCCAACGTTTCAGGACTAATATTTCCTGGCGTTAATAATATTTGCTCACGGATTATCGCAATATCATAAGGAATAATGCCAAAAACAATTTTCTCGGCAATAATATTGGCACGATGAAAAATATCTATCATAATAAATATTAGAATACTAACCGTCGCGATAAGAGAAATAATGCCTCGTCTTTTTTTATCAACTAAAAAATACCCTGCACCAGGAAATACAATGCCTGAAAACATTGCTGCTTTTATGGACAGTTTCATTTCACACCTTTCACTTTTTTATGAAACCCGTTGCACAATAATTTTTATTTTCCCTTCATTATTTCCATAATGAGTATTTTTATCATTTGCAAAAGGTAAAAACTCACCCGTTTTCTCTATCGTATGTTCTACCGGACCACTACCAATTACAAAAGCATAATCATCATTATCGGTTACGCAACCGCACAAACAAAACCAGTCCGCGTCACTTACTCGTCTAAACGGTTCCAATATAGCAATTTTAAATTCTGCAAGACCTAACTGACGATTTTCTCGATTCCAACCATCAGGCCCACAGTTTTTCACATTACCATCATGCCATGTTTGATTGGGTTCTACAGTAAACCGATAAGTCCCGCCTTTCTCCAACATCAAACCACTGTGGTTAAACCGTTGACTAGCAAACACGGTCACAATTTCTGTCTGATTTTCATTGATAGTTGACTCAGGCAAATAGCGCAAATCACTTCTTGGTGTTTCTATGTGCGTAGCCATACCACTACTGTCTATACTTCTTTCATCCGCATAGACAACGGTGTGTTTTTTATTTTTTAATGACTTAGGGCGGTAATCTCCATCACCGTTAATTCGAGACGCAACAGACCAATGAACCATCGGACGTTTTTTTGATGCTTTATTATCTTCAATAACACAGCACAAACGATCCGTTAACATCAACCAATCTACAATGCCACCACCTTGCTGGTGATTTTTCCCGAATGGACTGGGGTTACGCAAAATATCATCCAGTCCTATTTCATAATCAACATCATTAGGTAATATATTTAATAACCGCTCTTCAGTAGGCATACCATAACGAACTTCTGGCACATTATCTGAAACCCACTGTAAAAAATATTCTAAAGAAATATCTGACAAGCGATCACGATAATAACCACCGCCGACATCAGAATGCGCGCCTGCAAACCACACTTCATGAACAACACCTTTTTGATAATTCATTAATGTCGGTTGAAAAATTTTACGCTTATCATCCATGCTTACGCAATGGAGTGCTTTTAAAACATTTTTAGGTAATGAATGTCCATCTTCAAATAAAACTTCTGTTACAGGACGATCTGCCTTAGACATATTCGGGATACCGATACTGGCTACCGTGTCATACATCGCCTCATAAACAAACGGTTTAAGGTCTTTAAAACTGGAATCTATCTCGGACTTTTCTTTCGTTTTTTTGTCTATTAGTGCTACAAAGCGTCTCGCTAATGCAGCCCCACGACTAAAGCCTGCAACCAGTAATGTGTCGCCAGGTAAAAAACTCTCATCAAAATCACCCAAAGCTTGATTAAGTATTGTTGCCACATCAGAACTTTCGGCCGAAAGCGCCGCATTGTATAAACGTTTTAATTGAGAGCCATAGGTTCCGACACCGTGGTAATAGAAAACTCGTTGATTAGTATCATCCCAACTGGACTCATACTCATTTGCAGGTTTATCAGGTAAAAGATCTCCACCTAACATTAAATGAAACTTTAATATATTCGTAATATTGTCGTCTTCTTTTGCACCTTTATAATCCACATCTTGCGATGCATCAGAAGGATCATTACTAGTACCATCAAAGTTAAAAATTAGTAATTTAGACATTTAAAATGCTCCCTTCCAGCTAAAACTGGTTTTATATTTATAGACTTGCATTCCTACGCACTCACTTAATATTATTAATTTATTTGCAGAAAAAACTCTAAATAATCACCTCTGATTCTCAATGGACTTTTGATTCTTTTTCGTCAGCGTTATCACTACTACATGCACCCATTAAGAGGCAAATAATTATAATAAAGTATTTACTCATTTCACCTTCACTCCTGTAGATGTCAGTTTAGATAATTACTTAAAAGTAATAACTGACAAACTTACCTAAAAAACAACATCCTCAACACCTGGTTGCCACTGCGGATATTTAATCATCACTTCATTAAAAAGTTCACTTTCTAACATTTTAGTTAACCATTCATTTAATTTTTTATACTCAGACTCATCAAACCACCTCTTATCAACGAATGCAAATTGTCGTATAAATGGAAATATGGCGATATCAGCCATTGATATTTCATTTGAAATTAAATATAAACTATTACTGAGTCTATACTCTAATTGCTGTAGAAAACCCTCACACTGCTCTCGATAATATTCGCATGAATGCTCTGGAAAACGGTCTGCGTATTTATAACGATCTAGGTTTTGCTTAAAGTCATTATCATTTATACCAATCAAATTATTTATTTCATTAACATCTGCAGACAAGAAGTATTGAGGATCGTTTTTTTGTAATGCCCATTGCATAATATCTACACTTTCATCAATTACTTTCCCATCTGTTAATTGCAATACGGGCACAGTGGCTTTTGGTGAGATATACAATAATTCATCTGGCTTCTCTGCTAATACCACTTCACGTAGTTCAACAGCAATTCCACTTGCTTTTATGGCCAGACGCGCCCTAATTGCATAAGGACAGCGTCGAAAGGAATAAAATATAGGTAACTGATGCTCATTCATAATAGTTTAAATACTGTATGCATTTAGCAATCTGCAACAATCAATGCTTGTAATATTCGCTTTATAACATCAGGCAATGAATCATCCATCGCCTGACTGGCCGCTGCTGAGACTTCATAGTTTGAACTCTGCCCTTGCATCACTAAAGCCGTATAAAGCACATCATCTAAATACGGCATCACCAGTATTTCGACATCACTCCAGCTATAGTCATTGCAAACCATATTTAACGGCTTATTGTTTTCAACACCATGCGATGAAAAAGAAAACATTAATAGGAAGAAACAAACAATTATTCTCTTCATCATTACCTTATGTTATTTAAATAAATTTCCAACAGATTTATTTAACAGCCTACTTAGGTGTATCTAAGCCAAAAATGTCATACGGTGGTACACTAAAAAAGTCATTAAACAAAAGTGTTATCACTACAACGAATACAATAAAACCAAATACCACAAAGATTTGCGCCATTGATGTTTTCTGTATCTCCTGTTTATCATTCACATCACAAACTTCACCGGGACAATGCTGAGCTTCATCTTTATAAACCATTGAATAAAATTTACAGCCTAAACATATTCCAAATGCGGCCTCAAAGAACAGAAAGATGAGACAGATAAGGCAGATGATTCCTGATATTGGACTGTATGAATTAATGATTACTGTGAAGGTGAAAAACACTGAAGCTAAAACAACTCCAATAATCCAGGCGACTTTCTTTTGTTTAGCACCCACATACTCTGGCACTTGATTTCTTACGATTAAACGACCGAGTATTAATGTCGGTGCATACCTTGGACTTACAAACACACGAATTAAGATATCAACAAGAAAGATTGTGACGCCGTACTTAAGCAATAAAAAGTCATTTGTTAGAATGACAACCAGTACAGAAATAAACAGCATTAAAAATAAAAGGCCAGCTGCTGCTCTAATTTCCCTCTCATTTAATACAGGGATACTATACCCCTCTACATTTTCTCCAAACTCAATTACTTTCTTCATAACCCACACTCCTTTGAGGACTTAAATATACCTATTATTGATAATAGTTCTTAATATTAACTATAATACTATCGTTTCCTTCTCTTATTTTAATTATTTTTAACTTTACCTCATAAAGACTTATTACATACCATGAAAATACTTTATATATTAATGCTCTCATTTTCTCTGGTCTTAGCTCAAGGCTGCAGTACAACACAGACCAAGGGCAAGCTAGTTAGCTCCTCTTTAACAAATCACCAAATAAAGCGTGAATTGAATAAACAATACGCATTCTGGAAGGGGTCACGATACAAAATAGGCGGGTTAAAGCGTAGTGGAGTTGACTGCTCTGGTTTTATTTATCGTGCTTTCAAAGATGGTGTTGGTGTCAACTTACCGAGAACAACAGCTCAGCAGTCTAAACTAGGTCACTTCATAAACAAGCGTAAGCTCAAAGTGGGAGATTTGGTTTTCTTTAAAACTGGCAGCATTTTGAAATCACGGCATGTAGGAATTTATACAGGGTCGAATCAATTCATGCATGCCTCAACCTCAAAAGGCGTTATGAAATCTAGTTTAAATAACCCTTACTGGAAACAAGCTTACTGGCATTCGCGAAGAGTACTGAAATAGAGTATTCAGGTATTTTTAACACCCTACCAATAAAATGGGGCTCATAAACCTGATTCTTATGAGCTTCTTTCTCTATTAAGTTACTTTAGCAAACTGAAATAAACGCTTGTATTGATCTGGCACTTTAACTAATTCTTTTTTGCTTATTTCTACATCAGGCTGCTTTTCATAATTGGAACTGTCTCTAAACCATGGCCTGGAATAAATATTGTACATAATAGGTCTGACTTTATCTGAACGGTTCGCCATACCCGCATGACGCAATTTGAAATCCATTAAAATAACTGAGCCTGTAGATGTAAATGGATATACCGGTTCTGCTCCATGTTCCGGCTTTAAATCCGATGGAAGGCGATGTGACTTTTTCACCATCACTGTTGCACCTGTTTCTTCTGTAATATCAACTAATGGTACGATTGCAGTTATTGCGTAGCTTGGTAATAACGGATCAAGCTCATCGTCATCGAATAAAAAAGGGTGATCATAGTGAGTATTTTGATCCTTTGCACCTGGCAGCGATACAACACTACCATAACCATTAAGAATACAGTTTTCACCCAAAAGCCCTTCTATAATAGGCATCACTAATGGATTAGCATAAATTTTTTGATTATTGAATGGTGTTTCAACTTTAAGACTGACCATAAATCGTTTATCGCCAACCTGTAACGCATCTTTATGTTCTTTATCTTCCAGATATTTACTGTACTTCTTTATGAAACTATCATTCAGCGTCTTTACATAACTCGGCTTAAAAACATTTTTGAGTAATAAACAGCCCGCATCCTTATATTCGGTAATGGCTTTCTGTAAATGTTCTGGAGTTAAACTACCTGATTCAACTTCAGCTTCAGTAAATTCAATTGTAGGGATCATTAACTATATATCTCGGTGTAGTGTTAATAGCATTGTATCAACCATAATATTACAAGTCACGATGCTTAAATACTTAGAACCACTCAGTATCAATTTAAATAGCTTTATAGACTGTCATATAATATACAACAGTCTATTAACACCACCATCTATGAAGTTATTTATATTTATTAATAAATCCTAACCGGGTAGAAACTAAGATCAGAAATAACAAACCAACAAACCAGCCAAACGCTCCACCACCGCTACGATAATGAACATTGACAGCAACAGTTTTTGATTTTACTTTTTGTTTAAACCTTTCTAATTCAAGATCTGTTTTAACAATGAGATTATCGATAGCAATATCAAAGCCTTTTTGACTGTTAACACGCAACTCTTCTGATATAAAAGCAGATGCGGCGCGAGATCTGACTTTGCTATTACCGGAGCTACTAAACAGCAACTCTTCACTATCAATATCATAAACAGCTGCATTTATTAAGGTAACCGTATCATTCTTTTCACCTTCAAAAATATACCGCCCTACTACTGTCCAATAATAGATAAGAGAAACACCTGTTCGCTCAGTGTACTGAACCTGGTCATACGATAAAAGAAGAATTATATCGACATTAAGCTGTTTTTTAATATCATGTAGGTTATTAAAACTTCCTTTACGGCGTAGGTAAGTAGCAGGTATTACTTTTACTTTATTTATTATTTCTTTGCTTTCAAACTTAGAAGATATTTTACTCAATAGTTTATTTTTCAACGTTTCATTTAAGTCATGTCGCATAAACGTACCACATGAATCGGGAACAAACGCAACACCGACACGCAAGGGAATACTTAATTTAGGGATCTTCGGTTTTATGGCAATGGAACCACGAGAATTAGGATAGAGATAATCAACCAAACTACTTCGACTACGTTGCTGGTCGTTATAGTTAATACCGAGCATACTTTGTAGCGTCGAGCAACCGGACAGCATCAATATCATCATACTCATCAATAATATTTTCATTTTCACCCTTCCTTTTAATTATTATAATTTAATACCCTTAACACCCTGAAAATAAAACAAATTATGTTTTAGTAGTTTAATGTTTCTCTTTGATCATCAGAACTATAATCAAACTAATAAAAACAAACAAAGTATTCATTTTAAAACCTTCACTCACTTAATCGCTTTATATAAGAAGATACTGGTAAAGGTCATCATGAAACCACTTACCTAAAAATAACATCACCTCACGAATCCTACTGTTATATTGTACACAGCTGTGACAAACCAGCCAAATTTCAAGAGAAGCTAAATTAACCCATTCCATTACTGGTACTAATTCAGGCCATCGTTTTGCCAGTTCGACATGTGTAGCAAAAATACCTGCTCCACTACGACCAAGACTAACTTGCGACAATAGATTAGAAGGAAACATGCCTCACACCACTTTATCAAAAGCTTTAATAGAAAGTGGCGTGCTAAGTTAATACCATCGGTGACACCTGAATTAACTTTCAGATATCACCCTCTTTTCATACAGCATATTAGTAGGCGTATGTATTGTTTCCACAGCATCTAAACTAGGGCTATAATAATATAACTACTTTTAATATGGATATACTTATGCGTCAAATATTGAAATCTTTTATTAGCACCATAATACTGTCTCTGTTTATAACAACAACCAATGCAGCAGACTCTATTAAATTACCAGGGCCTTTAGTCACTGCAGACTGGTTAACTGAAAACCTTAGTAAAGTCGTAGTGCTTGATGTACGTAAAGACCTCGACAGCTTTCTTAAAGAGGGACATATTGAAGGTGCCATTCTTGTTAATAGCAAAAAAGTACGTGTAAAGCGCAAGCAGGCAAATTACGAGTTAACCGGTATGCTTCCTGATAAAAAAACCTACGAAAAGTTCATGTCGGCACATGGTGTTGGAAGCAATAGTACCGTTGTCATTACCATGAAGGGAAAAACGCCTGGTCAAGTGGCTGGTGCGACCAGACTTTACTGGCAAATGAAGTATTACGGTTTCAAGCATGTTGCATTACTAGATGGTGGAAACGATGCATGGGAAGAGGCACTAGGAGACTTTACAAACGATGCGACTATAATCAAAACAATGAAATTTAATGCAGGTGCTATACATAATGAAATTCTTGCTAAGGTGAAAGATGTTGAGCAATCACTAACAGATAGCAATACTTTATTGGTCGATACACGTAATCTGAGATTTCACATAGGCCTGGAAAAACGTAGTTATGTAAAAAAACACGGTCATATCCCTGGTTCGCAATTATTACCATATAAGTTTTTATTTCCGGCAAAGGGAACAGCAAAGTATCATTCAACTGATATTATCAGTCAGCTACTTCCTGCGCTAAACATTAGTCCAAAACAGAATTTGATTCTTTATTGTAACAGCGCCTTTGAGTGTTCAAGCGTGTGGTTTGCATTACACGAACTAGTCGGACTAAGAAATATACGCGTATATGATGGCTCACTGAACGAATGGACTATGGACAGCAGCCATGCAATGACGAGAAAAGTAAGCACTCAATAAAGCTTAACCAGAACCAGAGAACAAACAGAGCGATGACAAGTAAGGAAAAGCTTGTAATTAAGAAGTTAGACATAATAAAACCATATACATTTCTATTAAAAACTAATAAAAACCAAGATGGATAAAGCTTAGGAAAAACATACAAGAGCTCAGGAACAACCTCAGTTCTTATACTTTTTTATCGATGATAAGCGAGCGCTTTGATTGAATGTAAACGATTTACTATCTACAACTTTTTGAGACCTGCTCTTTTAATCTAACAACTTCTTTTTGATAATTTTTCAAATCATACTGCCTTCCATAACCTTGGCCACCACATGACGCGGGGTTTTGCTTTCTATATTTCCTGTCACTACAAAAAAACACCTGGTGCCGAGTCACAGGATTAGACAGCGCTTTTAGATGAGTCTTAGCATATTGGCAATTTGAAGAGCTCGCTTTATATACTTTCTTCCGTTTCGTTTCATTAGGCGAATGAAGTCTTACTTTGGGTTTCTCATTTTTTAACGCTCGCCTATATGCATTCCTTAAAATAGACAGTTCGATTTGATACTGCCTCTTTTTAGCGTTATCACGAGTATTCAAATACTTTTGTTTTGTTATAGAAATTTTTTGTTTTAATTCAGTGCTTAGTGTAACCGGGCTGTTAGGTAAAGTAGTTGGTGCTACAGAGGCCTTGTTCAAAGCCTCATCAATTTTCGCTTGCTTTTGTTGTTGTACCTTCGCAGCCACCTTAAGTTCACTAATGCTCATTCCTATTAAACCAAGGTCATAAATGATACTTTTTGAAGTAATATATGAAAGCCGTGGTTTACCATAACTATCTATAAAAGATCTATTTTTCTGTATTGTTATTGTTCCATTTCTTTTATCTAAAATAACTTTAGCAACATTATATTTTCCATGCATACTAAATAGCTTTTCAATTAATTTCTCTTCGCCTATTGATGCATAACAAAGGCCAGATTGAATCATCACAAACAATGACAGAATTACTAAAAATGGTGTACTTAAGCCCCAAATCTTACTCATAAAATACATCCTTAATTCTTATTATTAGTCGATTTTGACCTTATACTTTTTATATTAACAACTTTAGCTTATTAAGCTTTATTTTCAATTAGGGTCTGCCCCATTTATCCCGTTTTTATATAAGCCCATAGGTTTCTAATACTCCTTGATTCCAAAAAACAGAGTAATCATCACTATCTTCAGAAATACTAATATACCGGGTTGTACATGAGCAATATTTACCTTTAAAGTACAAGTATTAGGCTATACACTACATAATTAATCTTTAACGTTTACAACCATGTCCCTGACTTACGATCAAATAGAATTCATACAGGATCAGCTTTGTAATAATGAGTTTGCTACAGATGATGAAATGCAAGATATCCTGCTCTATGAGGGGCACATCCCCCACTTCTATATTGATGAGCTATTAAGTTACCGAAAAACATTTTTATCAAACCCTTTAGCCATACTTGATTATGAGCAACATACTATTAAAGTCAGATTTGCAAGATAACATTCTCTAATTGATATTTTTATAGTTACTCTTTGTATTTTAACTTAAACAAAACGGCCTCTTCATCGTCATCAAACTTAATAATATTCTCTTCTATGAATTGCTTCCCTTTAAGGTTTTTATTACACCAGTCCAAAGCTTTCTCAAAAGCTAAGTTTTCAATATCCACCTTGGTCCACTCTTCTGCATATCTCATAATTTATACCCTATAGCGACTATCTAGTAATTAGGATCATCTAACTCAACATAAATAGTTGACTCCTCCTTTTTACTATCTTAATCATATTTAACAAGAGATATCCCAAATATAATTAGACAAGACATGTATAATTATATTCTAATACACTCCCGCAGAAGGTTACCCACATGCCAATAGCAATGGCTCGCCACATTCTGGTTAAAACAAAAGAACAAGCAGAAGAACTCAAACAGCGCTTAGCTAAAGGCGAAGACTTTGATAAATTAGCTAAAAAGCACTCTACCTGCAATTCAGCAAAAAAAGGTGGGGACCTTGGTGAGGTAAAGTCTGGTCAGATGGTAAAATCAATTGATAACGTCATCTTTAAGAAACCCGTCAATAAAGTACAAGGGCCCATTAAAAGTAAGTTTGGTTATCACCTGGTTGTGGTTTATTTTAGAGATTAATCAATAATCGGCGGACTTCATCACTTACCGCCCTTTCTTATTGGCGCAGAATACCTATTCATTTTAGTACAATGACTGAAGCTAGATATATTGTGATTAAGGAACGTTGACCTGCAATAAAATTTAACTTTATCAGATATAACAAATGGCTCAATCATCAGCCATTCATCTTTATGACTTATATAATATCTGGAGCCCTTTACCTCTCCTGTGCATTTTTCATTTAAACTACAGTCCAAATCTGATAAAGAAGTCGGCAGCTCTTTATTTTTTCTATAAAAAGTTTCAATTGAATTCATAAGATGAATTGACTTAGTGTGTAGCTCCTGAGCCAGAATCACATTCTCAGTTTCATTTTCATACTGATACCCGATGTACTTTAACGTGATAACCTGTACAAACAATGAGCCTATAATAACACCAGCTGCAATTTTTAATATCAGCCCCATAAATCAATCCTAATACACAAATTAAAGTTATTTATTTTTATTATGTAATTAAAGAAATCAAACCCTTAATTCTATTCTATTCTATATAGACTGTTCCAAAATCAAAAACAGTCACTCTCATATCTCAACTATTTTTTAGCTTACAGTTTCTTCCAGTTCTTAACAAAATAACCTATCGCTAAAAATGTAATACCAAACGCTAACCATATCTGATTATCATCTTTAAAAAAATAGCCATATTTATCTACTTTAAAGCTAAATAAATTATATACAGTAAATGACACACCAATTAAAAAAGTAACAATCTGGGACACCTTCAACACATCAATTTTCATTTCTACTACCTGACAGTAAGTTATTATTAAGTGACATAGTACAACACATATTAAAAGACATTAGTAGCACATAGAGATCGACTATTTATTTTCATCAACTAAACGGTATCCATAGCATCAATAAAAACCTGATATCAATATTTTCTAAAATTAGGAACAACATGAATCAGTACCTGCTTATTTAAAAATCGATGAATGTTACTGGGTATTAATAGGTCTACGCCCTTTAGTTGCAGCAACTGTACTTCTAAACCAGGCATTCCACCAGAAGTCATACGCCCATTCTTTGCAATAACTCTAAAAGTTACATTAACAACCTTCAATAACCCACTTTTTCCGGAAGCTCCATACCTTTTACAAAAGTAAGAAAACTATAACGCGTAGCAGGGTCTAACCTAATGTAGCCATCGTAAAACAACAGCCACCTTTCGCTGGCGAATTTAAGTGACAAATCACAGGAATATATCCTTCCTATTAGTTGTTCATTATTACCTATACTTAAATAGAGTTTTTTAAACATGGATTAAGTTCAGAGGGATCATATTTCTGAACCGCTTCAGCTAAACAAGAATAAGAATAAAAATAAAAATAAACATTAAAACAATCAAGCTTTTCATTACTTACAAGCCCTTTATTTAGCGGTCAAATTTTATGACTTATAATGCATTATCAACCTTCATATTACTTATCTTTCATAGACTGAATACATGAATTAACCAAATTTATGGGACAGATTGGTATCTTAAACTGTACAGCTTAAGTTTTCTAAGCTGTGAACCTCGTCACAATAATTTTCCTATAAACTAGTTCTTGTATAACTCTTAGTTTATTATATAAACAACTCGTAAAAATAAACGAGTCATTTATATAATAAAAAATCTATATTTAACCAAGGAGGAAGCATGCGTAACGCATTCATTTTAATTCTATTAATACTTTCATTAACAGGCTGTATGTCGCAGATGGTTCAACCAGACGGCGCATTACCAGCAAATTTTGAGATTCGTACCGTTTCAGTTAAACCCACCGTTACAATTAAAGCACAACCTTTTGTTCAGACTTCAGGGGAAATATGGGGGAATGCTATCGGTGGATTACTTGGTGCAGCTATTGCAGCAGACTCTAATCCTATTGAGCGATTTTCAACTTTAATGAAAAAAGGCAATGTAGACTTGAAAAATATCGTCCGCACAACTTTTAAAGAACAACTAGCCTCAAGAGAAACAAAAATAAAACTGGCTAAAAGTAACGCTGATGTAAGTATTGAGCTACAAGTTCTTTTCTATGGTATTCATCCAGATGGCCCATTTAGTTCTGCTGTTGAGCCTATGCTTGAAATTGGAGGTAAAGTTTTTGATAGCAAAGGACGCCATATTCTTAATGTAAGCGAGAGCTTGAAGTTTCCAAGTGATGAAGAGGTATCTGCATATGAAATGGAAGAATATGTCGCTAATCCAAAACTATTAGCAATAGGCTTTAAAAAGCTAAGCCGTATTATTTCTAATGCTATGATCAAACAGCTTGAAAATCCAGGCTCAAATTAAGTACAAGCTATGAAACCTGAGTATTTAATTGCTCAGGTTTCATACTTAGACAGCTAGTTTTCTACCCCTTTAGTTCATTTAAATCAACCATTTATCGCCTAAAACAATCAGTTTACAAAAAATTCACACTCAACCGCTTGCATCTATATAAATAAACACTAATATACCTGTCTAACTTATATAGAGACTATCTAACTATGACATTCGACACCTTGACAATTGCCGGTATTATCTCTTCCCTGGTTGTGGTTGTAATACTACTCACCCTTTGCAAACTAAACGGCTGTAACAAACCAATTTGTTAAAAATTAAAGGTGATGGGCCTATTGCATATCACCTTTTTTCAAAAACATACCCGTACTATAATTTACATTAAATAATAGAATTGTCTACGATAACCATCTGCAGTTTTAGTTTTCTATATAAACCCTGACTCGATAAATTTTACTTTTGTAAATAATCATATTCGTCTAAATCAGAAAAGATTTCATTTTTAAGGTTTAGAGGATTTTCAATTCATTTATAGTAGGTATAGGAATATTTAAATTTGTGTAGACTCCAGCGTATCAGCCAACATTCCTTGGATTGTAGTGAGCATAGTCTGATCACCAACAATACAAGAGACACTTGACATCGCTGCATCATATTTTCATACAATGAAATATGATGGACAAACTAACTTAAATTTCCTCCTTCATGGATAATTAGTTTAAGAGATACGTAACAGCTTTATTTGATTGCCCTACCTGTTTCATTCTAGCGATACTTTCGCAAATACCACCATTCAAAAAAGCGTTTTGCCCAATGCAGAAAAATGGTTCCGGGCAGCATAATGTTTTTATTTTCCGTTCGCGACACCATCATGCCTTTATCATTGCTATCGACAATGCATATCAATTCAACCTTGAAAACAGCATCAGCACGCTGACCATTAAGTTCTGACAACAAGTTTTTTGCTGCAGCTTCAGCTTGCAAGTCTGCCATGTGTGCCTGTTTTGGCATCCAGTCTGGTCCAGGGAAACTACCCGAATCACCAGCGACGTAAACAGCTTCCATCGACTCGACCTTACAATGACGATTTGCCCTGATCAGCCCACCCTCAGAACGGGGTAATTCAGAATTATCAAACCACAGGTTACCCGTCATGCCAGGCATAAAGATGATTAGGTCGGCATCAAATTCAGCCCCTTCCGTTATAACTTTATTCTTTTCAAAAGCTTTCATCTTGTGACCAAGATGCGTTTCTATGTCGCGCTGTTTCATCTCATCCAGTAAACGCCCAACAGCTTTAGGGCCTAGTCGATTACCAGGTTTATCAGCCGGGCTGAAAAACACCAGCTTAAATTTATCGCGGATACCACGTCGTTTTAACAGCGTATCAGTACCAAATAGAAACTCGAACATCGGCCCACCGCGCATAGCAGAAGGCTCTTTTGGGTTACCGGCAAAACCAAAGGCAATAGTACCGCCCGTCATACTACTTAATTTGTCACGAATTTTCTCTGCCGCATCAATGCCTTCGCATGGCGTTATTGCATGTTCAATACCCGGTAATTTTTTCAGGAAACGACCACCAGAAGCAATGATCAAACCATCATTACTAACATCACCAGCATCGGTTTCAACAGTACGGCCAGCATCACGCAAACCCGTCACATTCGCCTGATGATATGTCACGTCCATGCGCTTAAAGAAATTATGTAGTGGAACGATAATATCGCTGCGATCTCTCAAACCACTAGGCACCCAGATAAGGCTGGGCAGATATTGCAGTTCTGGGCGTGGTGAGATCAACGTGATATTGCAATGCTTATCTTGTTTGCGTAACTGTCTTATCGCGCTTAAACCGGCGAAACCTGAACCAATAATTGTGATGTTATTCATCGAAATACTACCTGTAATGTAATGGCATGAAATTAATTAGGATCAGATCCAATTTGCATTCTAATATACTACATAACGCCCAAAGTAAGTAACACAACAACTGGAGTGCCGTGCTTAAAACTTATAACCTACGTTTATGCCCGGAAAGGGAAAATAACCTTTTTTAGTTGTTTGCTGTGATGAACCAAAGTTTGTATACATATAGTCGTAATGATGAATCGAAAAACTTGCACTTGTATTCCAGCCCGATGGCCACTGCCACCGATACCCTACACCAACTCCAATGTATTGCGTTTCAAGATTTTGATATTGAATGCCATCCACAATTTCATCAATATCATCGTATCTCATTTTACCAAAATACGTCCCCCAGAATTTAGTGTCCTGATAAGGGCTAACATAATACCGATACGATAATCGATTCGGATAACCGATTCCAATGGCATGCTTTTCCCACTGATACTCAGCGCCAAGCACACCAAGAAATGGTGAGATTCCAAATACGACATTTAAATAAGAATTATTATCTGGATTTAAGACACTTTGATTTATATCTCGTTCAACACCCTCACCAAAACATGATGTCGAGATTAAACAAACACACGCCAACTTAAAGATAAATTTCATTATCCTGTCCTATTTGTTAGAAACGCCTTTTATAATTCATTTTCAATACAACCTTAACTTCTACCAATTTATTTAACTGATTCTGGCTCGCTACCGCTAATTACTTTATTATTTAACTATATTATGTAACGCATAATATAGTTCATCTTTAGACCATTCAGCTGGACGAATATTAAATAGACCACCTGTTTCTCTTTTTATTCTCATATCATTTAATACCTTACCTGTCTTCACAGATATAACTTTAACGCGAAAGTCGGCTTCATTTGAGCCGCTCCATAAGAATGGTATTGAAAATGTAATATTTAATTTTGGAGTCAACTCTTCAATTCTGATAATAATTATCGTATCAAAACCTTCGGCAGAGAATTGACTTAAAATATTATTTTCTGAAACCCCTGACCAGTTTTTAAATGTTTTAATACCATTAGGTAAAGAAACATTTCCACATGAAATACCTTTAAATGCTTTTTTAATTTCATTTAAAGCCATTACTTCACGCTTTTCTGGCTCTTTTTGATTTTTTCTCCAAGCAGCCTCAGGAAGAACAACAATTGACCCAAGCTTTATACTATCTTTATTACAGATAGTTTCTTTTCCATCAATACTATATGTATATACTCTTGTTGACGCACAGGAAGAAATGATAAACATTGCAGCTATTATATTAATAAGCCTCATGACTGAAATATTTTTTCTCATACTCGATATCCCTTTTCATAACTACTCATCCACATACTCACTTTGGAGCCCCCAACACAGGTGGGCGCCGGATTAATTTCACGCCGTCTACCCAATATATTTTAGGTGAAAAACTTCGGTTAAATTTAGTGCCACAGTACTCATTCACTGAGAGTTAAATGGTACTTTACAGTTTACGAGTAAAATATCTTATTCATTTGAAGTGGCACATAGTTTTTAATTTCTTAATGGTTAAGTGGGGCGTTCTAGTCTAACCCTATGTTATTCTGCAAAAATTAATAAACACTCTCATTAAATTTCTTTTGAATTTCTTCTACTTTATGAATATTTAAAATTAAAGCATTCACACAATCAAGGTCAAGTGTTTCTCCTGCAAGTTCTTCAAGAGTCTTGATTGCGTCCTCATTACACCATGCCTTCTTATAAGAACGTTCGCTAGTCAATGCATCA
>JAUVDT010000044.1 GCA_030595185.1 Gammaproteobacteria bacterium | reverse complement strand
TTCGGTATGGAAGTTCAGAAAGACTTTGGTCTTGATGACAATACAATTGATGACATTAAAATCCGTGTTCGATATGAGATCCTGGGTAGTATGGGTTTAGAACTAGGTCAGCGTACAGTGACAATGACGTTGAATGAAAGCATACCAAATACAAGTTCTCTTGAATTTAGTGGTACTTATCTGGCATTAACATATACTTTCTAAACATTAGAAAGTAATAATATAAAAAAGCCCTGTTTAACAGGGCTTTTTTGTTCCCGTCATTTTATTTTTAAACGTCTATAATATTAGTTATTGGGGCATTAATAATTAATAATATGAAATGACGTAATCACTTTTGTCTGTTGAATTTATTAAAAATCGATTTAAATCCTTTTATCACAGTCTTAGTGGTAAGTTTATTATCGCATCGGTTTTAGTTGGCATAATTCTTATTTTAAGTAGCGTAGCTACTCAATTCTATATTAATCAATCATCAACAGAAGCAACGCTAGCTCTTGAAAAACGTTTAAACAAACTCAATGAAACCCGAATTATTATGGATAATATTTGGGATGTTAGTTATTTTCTGGAAGAGCATTCAATTGCGCCATCTCAAACATCACGAAATATTATTTTTGGACGCTTGAATGCGTCCATTAATAGATTGTCATTTTTGATCGATCTGGAAGAAGAAAAAGGCTCGCCGATAGAAAATTTGCATTTAATAGCGAAAGGTTTGGATGGTCTGGTTGATGATATTCATCATTTGCTGGAATTAAGAAGTAATCCAGCAAGGCTTTATCCTGCTATTCAAATTTCTCGTTCAAGCATGTTTAGAAATCAAAATATATTTTCAAACCTCACAGGTCTTAGTATCGATGAAGCGATAAGTTCGCTTGATGATTCTGAACCTGATCCTGAATCTTTAATTCTACTGATGGAGTTAAGGTATCGATGGAGTCGATTGGTCTCTTTTTATAGAATGTACCTGGTTAACAGGTTGGCTTTGTTGGATGAGTCTGAGTTGGTGACACAGGTAAAAAATATTGAAATATTTTTAGAAAGTATTAATAAAGTTTTTCTATCTTTAGAGAAACTGGATAATGAAAATCGGCTGGAATTTCAAGCCGTTGAGGCATTACCCGAATTAAAAGTGGCAAAAAAAATATGGGTTGAAAATTTTAGACAAATTGTTTCTGCTAATACACCTGAGAAATGGCGAACTGATTATCCTGTTATTAAAACAAAAATAGCACCTCGAATGAAAAGCATATGGGAAGGTGTTCAAAATTATAATAAAGATATTGAAAATGATGTTAAGAATAGTTTGTTAGACTTATCGAGTGTGGCTAAGAACACAAGTTATATCCTTATGGTTTTGGCGGTTTCAGGGGTGGTTATTTTAATGGCGTTATTTTATTTTATAAATAATACAATCCTAAAGCCTATTCGATTAATTTCTGCAGCAATGAGACAAGAAGCGCGTGATGGTCGATATTTTAAGCCGTTACTTATCAAGGGTAAGTCTCAAGAAACTGAGAATTTAATAGATGCGTTTTCTATTATGCAATTACAGGTGCATAGCCGTAAGAGTGATCTTGAATATCAAACATTACACGACAGCTTGACGAACCTGCCAAACAGGTTGTTATTATTTGACAGATTACAGCAAACTATTAGTCAGGCAAAAAGAAATAAAAGCTCATTAGCATTGATAATGATGGACCTTGATCGGTTTAAAGAAATTAACGATACATTAGGTCATCATTCAGGGGATATTTTATTACAAAAGGTTAGTAATAGGTTGGTTGATGCATTAAGACAGGTGGATACTGTTGCTCGCTTAGGTGGCGATGAGTTTGCTGTGTTGGTTCCAGATTGCGATGTAGAGCATTCAAAAAAAGTTGCAATGAAAATTCGTGAGTGTATGTTGCCAGCGATACAGATTAATGACAGGTCATTGTATATACATGGCAGTCTCGGGATTGCTATTTACCCTGATCATGGAAAAGATCCTGAAACATTATTAAAAAACGCTGATATTAGTATGTATATTTCTAAGAGAAATAATTCACCATATGAAATCTATTCGTATGAACATGACATGCACAGTATTAATAAACTGGAGATGAAATATAAGCTTCAAAAAGCAATTGATAATAATGAGCTTCAATTGTATTTTCAGCCACAAATAAATTGCAAGAGTAAAGAGGTTGTTGGTGTTGAGGCTTTGTTAAGGTGGGTTGATCATGATGGAGAATTTATTATACCCGATGTGTTTATACCCATGGCCGAAGAATGTGGTTTGATAAAGTCATTGACTGAATGGGTGATTGAAGAAGCGATAAAACAGAGTGCCGAATGGGGGAAAGATAATATTGATGTGCATATGAGTGTTAATTTATCAGCACGTAATCTATTAGACCCTGATATGGATTATTATATCTTTGAACGTTATAAAGCATATGGGCTTGAACAGGGAAGAATTTCATTTGAAATTACAGAAAGCGCAATGATGGAAGATACTGATCAGGCATTGAAAGTAATGCAAAGTCTCAATAGCAACGGGTTTAATTTGATTGTAGATGATTATGGTACAGGTTTTTCTTCGCTTGCGTATTTGAAAAAGTTTCCCATCACAGAGTTGAAAATCGATAAGTCATTTGTTCTTAATATGATTGAAAGTGATGAAGATGCAATGATTGTGAAATCGACGATAGATCTTGCTCATAACTTAGGCTTGAGCGTTATCGCTGAAGGTGTAGAGACACAAGAAATATTGGATATGTTGAATATATTGGGTTGCGATATGGCTCAAGGGTATTTTATCGGTAAACCTGTTGCCGTTGTAGAATTTGAAAAATGGTATGCATTATATCCCTCATTGGCGAGGGCTTGATTTTAACAGTTACGAAATTCTGAAACGCGTATCCGGCCATCAATGATTTTTGATTTTCGCTTCATTAATTTGTCCATTTTTTTCCAGAACTCGTTATTCAAATCAAAATCTTTTGCTATGGCAGTGCCCATGATTAATATTAATAAGTCCGCGCATTCTTCGGCCAGTTCTTCAAGTGGTTTTCCTTTAGTGACGCAAGCAGAAATTTCACCTAACTCTTCAGCCATTAGTGCTAATCGGTAAGTCATTTCTTCACCACCATTTTCTTTAAACTGGTGTTTGTCATGAAAAGCCTGAACGGCTGCTAACATACCTTCGTAAGAATCGTTATTCATGGAATATCCATTGCTTTCGTTATCAATATGGCTGATGATAAATCATCTGTGCTAGCTTTAAAACTATAGAGTCCATATGAAAACTATTTTAGGTATTGTTTTTTTTCTGATGTCTGTTTTCGTTCATGCTGAGAGTGTGAGAGTACAGGTGTATGAGAAAGGGCAACAGTTTTGGGATGTGAAAAGTGGGCAGTCTTTGAGTCAAATCTGTCAGTCACTTGGCACCGCGAATAAAATATCACGACGCGCATGTCAGCAGCAGATTTTAAAAAAGAACCCCAAAGCCTTTATCAATAACAATCCAAACCGTTTGATCGTGGGTAAACGGTTGTGGTTGCCTGGTAGTTACCGCTCTGTGAGCCAGATAAAAAACGATCAATACCATATTAAGAGCTTTAGTTGGGGGTCGGTTAAGACGCCTAAATAAAGGCAGTCTAAAGTCGTAAGTCGTAAGTCAAAAGTCTTAAAGCTTTGATTTTTGACTTACGACTACTAACTACGGACTTTTACAAATACCCTCTCTCAGCAAACGAAATCAATTCATCGCCTACAATAATATGATCCAGTACACGAACATCGACCAAAGATAATGCATCCCGTAATCGTTGAGTAATCTGCCTGTCGGCCTGACTGGGTTCAGCAACGCCTGATGGATGATTATGAGCAAATATAATAGCGGCGGCGTTGTAGTTCATTGCTTTTTTGACCACCTCTCTGGGATAGACGCTGGCACCATCTATCGTGCCAGTGAATAACTCTTCAAATTTGATAACACGATGGCGATTGTCGAGAAATAACCCGGCAAATACTTCGTGTGTGTAAGGGCGTAATTGTGATGCGAGATAGTTTTTGGTGCTTTCTGGGTTCTCAAGTACATCGCCTCGTTGCAGTTCTTCGTATAAATGACGTTTCGCCATTTCAAGTACGGCCTGTAATTGAGCAAATTTAGCTGGGCCTAAACCGTGGTGTTCACAAAACTCATCCTGATTGGCGCATAGTAAGTTTCTTAAACTACCAAATTCATTGAGTAAGCTTCGTGCAAGGTCAACGGCAGACTGTCCTTTGACGCCAGTTCGTAAGAAGATGGCCAGTAGTTCGGCATCACTAAGGGCATTACTGCCACGTTGTAATAGTTTTTCTCTTGGTCGTTCGCTGCTAGGCCAATCTGTAATTGACATGATTCCTCCTTGAATCATAACTGTGTTTGTAGTGCATGATGATATCTGGTGATGGTGGTCATTACAGTCGGAAAAGTCTGAAATGTTGCATTGACTGCCTCTGCTAGCTGAATCTGTTAAACTGGGCATATGAGTTTTTTACACAATAAAAATATATTACTTGGGGTAACAGGTGGCATAGCGGCTTATAAAAGTGTCGTGTTGGTGCGCCGTTTAAAAGAGTTGGGTGCTAATGTACAAGTGGTGATGACCGAGTCTGCGCAAGAATTCATTACGCCTCTCACATTTCAGGCAATATCCGGCAATCCAGTGCACAGCAGTTTGTTAGACGTGGAAGCAGAAGCGGCGATGGGGCATATAGAGCTCGCTCGTTGGGCTGATGCGATTATCATTGCGCCTGCAACAGCTAACAGTATGGCGAGGTTAGCTAATGGTGAAGCAGATGATCTATTAACCACGATTTGTTTGGCTAGCAACGCGCCATTAGCAATCGCACCTTCTATGAATCAAGCCATGTGGTCAAATCGAGCTACACAAGAAAACTTACAAACGCTTAAATCACGAGATATCGAAATTTATGGCCCTGCATCAGGTGAGCAGGCCTGTGGCGATGTTGGTGAAGGCCGAATGCTGGAACCAGAAGATATCGTTGAGAAGTTAGAGGCTTTATTTAATCACCAATTACTGAGTGGCGTGCGCGTGATGGTGACAGCGGGTCCGACTCAAGAAGCAATCGACCCGGTTCGTTATATCAGTAACCACAGCTCAGGAAAGATGGGCTATGCCATCGCTCAGGCGGCGCTAGAAGCAGGTGCCAGTGTGTCATTGATTAGCGGCCCTTGTGCGTTGCAGGCAAACAATCGTATTCAGCTGACTCATGTAGTATCTGCAGAAGAGATGATGACAGCCGTGCATGCTGATATTAATGATATTGATATCTTCATATCAGTGGCGGCAGTAGCAGATTATCGTGTGAAGCAGGTGGCTGAACAGAAGCTTAAAAAGCATTCAGATTCAATCACTCTGGAACTGGTTAAAAACCCTGATATATTAAGCAGTGTTGCTGCTTTAGATGATAAACCTTTCAGTGTCGGCTTTGCTGCAGAAACAGAAAAACTAGAAGAACATGCCAGACAAAAATTAGTATCAAAAAAGCTGGATATGATTGTGGCAAATCGAGTGGATAAATCAGACTCAGGATTCAATAGTGATTATAATAGCGCCACTGTTATTTGGGGGGATGATTCTCAGCGTTTTGAGAAATCGACTAAATCACGACTAGCATCGGACTTGCTGCAATTAATAGCGAAGCATTACATTAATAATAAAAGATAACGGAAGAGCATGAATAAAATCCAATTAAAAGTTTTAGATCAGCGCATTGGCAATGAAATCCCTTTCCCTACGTATGGCACAGATGGATCGGCAGGCATGGACTTAAGAGCTTGCATTGATGAAAAAATTATTCTAAAACCTGGTCAGACAGAATTAATTCCAACCGGTATCGCTATTCATATTGAAGATAATAGTATGGCTGCTACCATTTTGCCGCGTTCAGGTTTAGGTCATAAACACGGTATCGTTTTAGGTAACTTAGTCGGTTTAATTGACTCGGATTATCAAGGTCAACTTTTTGTTTCAATGTGGAATCGTGGTGATACGGTTTTTGAAATTGAAAGCGGCGATCGTATTGCGCAAATTGTTTTTGTACCCGTAATACAAGTTGAATTTGAACAAGTTGAAGAGTTTGGTGACAGTGACCGCGGTGAAGGCGGTTTTGGTAGTACAGGACATAAGTAACTTAATAAACTGATTATTTGTTCACAGTTTATTTTTAAGTATTATTTTATTATTCACATTCATATTAATTGAGTTATAACAGCATGATTGCAGAATCTATTTTTAAAGCATACGACATCCGTGGCATTGTTGATGAAACATTAACAGTTGAAGCGGTGGAGTTAATTGGTAAGGCATTCGGTAGTGAAGCCTTAGCACAGGCACAGAAAACCGTTGTGATTGCACGTGACGGACGTTTATCCAGCCCTAAAATTGCCGACGCTTTAAGTAAAGGTCTGCGTTCAACAGGTTGTGATGTCATTGATATCGGTATGGTACCAACACCGGTGCTTTATTATGCGACTCACGTATTGAAAACGGGTACCGGTATTATGATTACGGGTAGTCATAACCCGCCAAAATACAATGGCCTTAAAATGGTGTTGGCGACTAATACGTTATACGGCGAAACGATTCAGGAGTTACTACAGCGCATTAAAACAGAAAACTTTGTGACAGGTGATGGTGGTTTTAAAGAAGAAGATGTGCGCGAACAATATTTAAATGAAATTTGTTCAGATGTAAAACTGGCTAAGCCGTTGAAAATTGCTGTTGATAGTGGTAACGGTGTGGCGGGTGAATTAGCGCCGGAATTATTTAAACGCATGGGTTGTGAAGTAATAGAACTATTTTCTGAAATCGATGGTAACTTCCCTAATCATCATCCGGACCCTAGTAAATTAGAAAACCTTGTAGACCTTGAAAAAGCAGTAGAAGAACATCAGGTCGATTTAGGTTTAGCATTTGATGGCGATGGTGATCGTGTTGGTATATTAGATAACAAGAAAAAAGTTATCTGGCCAGATCGTCAAATGATGTTGTATGCCGCGGATGTATTGTCTCGTAACCCTGGTGCGCAAGTTATTTATGATATTAAATCCAGTAATCACTTAGACAGTGAAATAAAACGACTGGGTGGTGATGCATTAATGTGGAAAACAGGTCATTCATTTATCAAAGCAAAAATGAAAGAGACCGGGGCTTTATTAGCCGGTGAAATGAGTGGTCATATCTTTTTTAAAGAACGCTGGTACGGTTTCGATGATGGCTTGTACAGTGCTGCACGTATGTTAGAAATTTTAAGCAAACGATCTGAAACTGCACATGTTATTTTTTCAGCATTGCCAGACTCATGCAATACGCCAGAGATACAAATTCAGTTTGCCGAAGGTGAGCACTATAAGTTTATGGATAAATTAAAATCAGTAGCGGATTTTGGTGATGCTGATATATCGACTATTGACGGCATGCGTGTTAATTATGATTATGGTTGGGGGTTGATTAGACCATCCAATACAACGCCTTGTTTGGTGCTACGTTTTGAAGCCGATGATGAAGCCGGTTTGAAAAAAGTACAGCAGAAATTTCGTCAGCAAATTTTAAATGTTGATGAAAGTTTGAATTTAGAATTTTAATAAAATAATAACTATTTTTGTGCGGAGTTAATCTGTTGGAACAATCAATTGCTAATAATATTGCCAGTGTCTTATCAGAGGCATTACCTTATATTCAACGCTTAAGCGGTAAGACCATTGTCATTAAATATGGCGGCAATGCTATGGTTGATGAGGCTTTAAAAAGTGCCTTCGCAAGAGATATTGTTTTATTAAAGCAGGTTGGTGTTAACCCGGTTGTGGTTCACGGTGGTGGTCCTCAAATTGGAAAAATGCTTGAGAGTTTAGGTAAAGAATCTAAATTTATTAATGGCATGCGAGTCACTGACCGTGAAACGATGGATATCGTTGAAATGGTTTTAGGTGGCCTGGTTAACAAGGATATTGTTAATCTGATTAACCAGCACGGTGGTCATGCCGTCGGCTTGACCGGAAAAGATGGTGGTTTAATCAGAGCAACAAAGTTAAATATCACTCAAAGCTCTCCAGATTTAGAGGTTTCAGAAATTATCGATTTAGGTCATGTTGGTGAAGTCTCACAAATCGACCCACAAATCATTAATACCTTAGATGAAGGTTGTTTTATTCCAGTGGTTGCACCTATTGGAGTGGGTGATGATGGTACATCTTACAATATTAATGCGGACTTAGTTGCGGGTAAGTTGGCCTCAGTATTAGGTGCTGAAAAACTTCTGCTATTAACAAACACAGCAGGTATTCTGGATAAATCGGGTGAGCTTCTTACTGGTTTAAGCCATACCGATGTCGAAGATTTAATTACAGATGGTACGATTTCAGGTGGCATGTTACCTAAAGTAGACTGTGCGATGGGTGCTGTTAACTCAGGTGTGAAGACATCACATATTATAGATGGACGAGTGGATCACGCTGTGCTGTTAGAGCTATTAACAGACACAGGTGTTGGTACTTTAATTAAAGGCTAAACAGGCCCTACGGCTAACTAAGGATTGGTAATGCCGTAAAGTTCATCTTCTAGTCTTTGGCGTTCAAGACGTCGGCGTTTTAATTCCATTTCGCGATGATGTTGCTGCTCTTTCAAGAAAAGAAAGCGGGTTAAGTCTCTTTCAAATTGAACAACAATCTTTTGACGTTCACTTTTCTGATCTTTTACATAGCCGCGGTTAGAAACAATTTGCTGACGTAGTATCTTTTCCTGTTCCTTCATGTGCACGGGAAGCTCTTTTTGGAAACGTTCAAACTCAGACTTTCTTTTTAATAAGCGCTCAAGTTGTTCCTGGTTGCTTTTAATAATGGTGTCAGTTAAGTCGATAAGAGAAGTGAAGGTGCTTAAGCGTTCATTTCGGGCCTTAAGAAGATCGCTTTCTAGCGTATACGTATCGAGAAGAACTTTATCTTTGAAGTCTTGTAAACGTTTTTTCTCAGCCGCAATCTTATCAAGTCGTACCTGGCGTCGCTCCTGAAGTAACTGGGCTTCTGTTTTAGCAGCCGGAATATCCTTTATTACGACGCCTTCTCTATTAATAATCTGGTGTTCTTTACGCAAGTATTGTGGCGGTATTTTATCGCCATAATGAATTTGGCCTTTGTTATCGACCCATTTTTTGAGCTCGGCATGAACCGGTAACGACAAAAGGCAAAATAAAGCGAGGATGATAGATCGCTGAAAGTTCATCTGGAGCATTAGTCCTTTATTTAATAGCTGTAAAATTGAATATTATGAGATTATAGCTTAAGTTTTAGAAATTGATAATGGTTAAAATGTGTCCTATGTCCGATTTATATAATCAAATCATACTCTTGGTCGTATCTACGGTAGCAAATTTCTTTTCAGCACTGGCAGGTGGCGGTGCTGGTTTGTTGCAATTACCGGTGATTCTTTTCCTTGGTTTAACATTTAGTACGGCTTTAGCGACACATAAAGTGGCCAGTGTGGCATTAGGCGTGGGTGCAACTATACGGCACTTAAAAGAAGGCTCATTAGATAGAGGTTTTGCAGCTTTTATTCTATTAGCGGGTTTACCTGGCGTAGTGGTTGGGGCAATGCTTATTATTGATGTGCCGGATAGAGTGGCAGAATTAGCCTTGGGTGGTTTAACTATTGGTCTGGCTGTCTATTCTTTTTTACAAAAAGACTTAGGTCAGGTGAATGATAAAAAACATAGGGATGTTTCAGGCTACCTGATAGGCGGTTTGGCTTTATTCTTTATAGGAGTGTTAAATGGTTCATTAACCTCAGGAACTGGGCTTTTTGTAACACTCTGGTTAGTGAAGTGGTTTGGCTTAGATTATAAACGAGCAGTGGCTTATACCCTTATTCTGGTTGGTTTATTTTGGAATGGGACAGGAGCGATAACATTAGGCATATTGAGTTCAATTCAATGGGATTGGCTTCCCGCTTTAGTACTGGGCTCGTTGATTGGTGGTTATATGGGAGCGCATATCAGTATTAAGAAAAGCAATCATCTTATAAAGCGGGTGTTTGAAGTGATTACTTTATTGGCAGGTCTTAAGCTGGTTTTTGGTTAGGTACTATTCTAATGATACTAACAATCGTTTTATTTCTGACCTAACGCCTTCAATTGAGTTTACGATTTCATTAACGGATTTTCTATCATTTGTCATGCCCTCCCAATGCATTGCCCAGCTATTTTTTAAGGCGGTTGTTTTTTCTTCTACAGCATCGTTAGACAAAACACTCAAGTCAGCAATCAAGCCTACTTTAACCCAGCCTATTCTTGGGTTGCCTTCTTTTGCATCGTGATCGTAATGAGCGGCATAAATTAATTGTTCCAGTGAAGAGAGTTCTAATAACATTTCAAAACAAGCTGTTCGGATATTGCTGTTTTCTTCAGATGCTTCCATGCGCCAAACATTGTATGAAAAACCCACTAAAGCAAATAGCACACTGAAAATAACAGTGGCTTGATACAGGTTCGTTTTGTTCTGAATATTAGATTTCATTTCTCAGATTGCTAGTTGCGTCATTAACGAATATTTGATCTATTCGTTTGAATGGAATGTGGTCACCAATGTCTTTGCCATAATAGCTATCGATAATGGTTTGTTCCTGATCAATGAGAAAATCAGCAGGTATGCGGCGCATGCTGGAGTCTGGTTTTGCCATTTTATAACCAGAGGAGAACATGGCTTTCATTAAGGTTGGTAGTCTCATCATGCCTAACATAATACCCAGTACTGATTTCTTAACGCCGTATTGTGAGTATAGTTTTCCCTCTGGATCGGCAATGATCGGAAAGTTAATGTCCTGATTATTTATGTATTTTTTAATATAGTCTGGGCCCGATTCAAAAACGGCAATGATATAGACGCCATTATCTGAATAATGTTGCGCTTCTTGTACAAGGCGGGCAAAACGAACTGTGCAGAAGGGGCAGGTGGCAAAACGAAAGAAACTTAAAATGACTTTTTTATTTTGGTAGTAACTTAGCTTTATATCAACACCCTTTAAATCTTTCATGGTGAAATCAGGTGCTTTGTCGCCAATGCTTAATTTATTCATCGATACTTCCGTTTCATATTCCTGTTTTAAATATGACTGGGGAAGCTGGAATTAGTTCCTAATGAAATGACTATTCATTGCATCAGGAAATAATTGCCTGGGCTTTTTTCTCACGGCTATACTTTTATAATAGTCAGTGAGGTTTGTATTTGTAGAGTCTAATGATTTTTAACTTTTACCAGTTGTCATCGGGATGAACAGGGTTAGCGTATAGATCATGCTCATCAGCATCGGTGATTTTAACTTCTAAAAAATCACCTGCTTGAAAACCTTCAATGGCTGGCAGAATAACCATGCCATCGATATCAGGCGCATCGGCTTTGGAACGGGCTAATACTTCACCTGTTTCTTCATCGTAGCCATCGATGTGAACAGTCATTGTTTTGCCAATTTTTTGTTGCAGTTTAGCGGCGCTGATTTCTGCCTGTTTAAGCATAAAGCGTTCTAAACGTTCTTTTCTGAGTTCTTCCGGTACGGCCCCTGGTAAGGCATTGGCTTTTGCGCCATCTACATCGGAATAAGCAAATGCACCAACACGGTCTAGTTGTGCTTCGTCTAAAAAGTCGAGCAGAATCTGAAAGTCTTCTTCTGTTTCGCCAGGGAAGCCGGTAATGAAAGTGCTGCGCAAGGTAATGTCGGGACAAATCTCGCGCCATTTTTCTATGCGCTTTAAAACGTTTTCCGAACTGGCTGGGCGTTTCATGTTTTTCAGCACAGATTGGCTGGCATGCTGAAATGGAATGTCGAGGTAAGGCAAAATAATGCCATCAGCCATTAATGGGATGATCTTATCAACACTGGGGTAAGGGTAAACATAATGCATGCGCACCCAGACGCCGAGTGAGCCTAAATTTTTCGCCAGTTCTTCCATGTTAGTTTTTATCGGCTGTGTGCCGTGGAAGTCAGTGCGGTATTTAACGTCAACACCGTAAGCACTGGTGTCTTGTGAAATTACTAACAATTCGCCGCAACCGGCATTTACTAAATTTTCAGCTTCTGTCATGACAGAGCTGATATCACGGCTTACTAATTTGCCGCGTAAGTCAGGGATAATGCAAAAGGTACAGCCGTGGTTGCAGCCCTCTGAAATTTTTAAATAGGAATAATGTTTCGGCGTTAACTTAACGCCGGCTGCAGGCACTAAGTCAGAATATGGGTCATGCGGTTTTGGCAGGTGTTGATGAACCACATCCATCACTTCTGTTTTTGCATGCGGGCCGGTGACGGCTAATACATTTGGGTGGTTATCCAGCACAACAGTATCTTTAGCGCCGAGGCAGCCGGTGACAATGACTTTGCCATTTTCTGCTAAGGCTTCACCAATGGTCTCTAACGATTCTTCAACCGCGCTATCGATAAAACCACAGGTGTTAACAATAACCAGGTCAGAGTCTTCGTAACTGGATGACAGTTCGTAACCTTCTGCACGCAGTTGGGTGATGATGTGTTCAGAGTCTACAGTGGCTTTAGGGCAGCCCAGGCTAACGAAGCCGACTTTTGGTATGGAGTTTGTTTTGCTCATGGAATGTGCTTATACGCTGTGTTTTGCAGAAGCGCCTATTTTAGCATGAGTGCTTTGCGTGCAGGTCTTTTCTCTTAATACGGTGTTATAAATTAGTAAAAAATATTCTTTTTATTTAGGGAGATGATTTTGCAGCCGTTTATCGCTGCATGCAACACGGGAAGGAAAAAAACGGCTCAGCCCACTATTCCCCTAGCCCGTAGGTTCGAATTCATTCGAACAAAACCACGTCTAACCGATTCATTGTGCGAATGAATTCGTACCTACGGCCTTAGCTTACCTGTATTGAATCTGGCATTTACTGTTTAATATATCAACTTAAGGATAGTAGGGAAGGCGCGCCTGTTTAATTGCTGCGATTCGTGCGATACGCATGGCTTCGGCAATGTCGGGGCCTTTTAGCCCCTGTTCTAAAAAGGGTTTAGCGGTAATTTCCTGAGCCGCTGCAAAAGCGAGACGAAAAATAGTGGGTTGATCAAAGCGCCTATCTTCAAACCCAGTTCGACCGCGTGAGTCTGCTTCACAAGCGAGCAGGAATTGTTCGAAGCGCTCCGGGCGTCGAAACGCATCGAGCTTTTCCAGTGTTTCAAAAAAGGTTTTATTTTTTAATTCAGCCGCGCGGTGATAAAGCAAATGGTAGCGTGTAACGTTAATCGCTAAATCACGAAAAGGGTTGGGCGTTTTAAGTCGTTTACAGACGGCTTTAACTAATGGCACGCCACGTTCTTCATGTGCGATATGACGCGGCCATTCACTTTTTGGTGTAATGCCTTTGCCTAAGTTATTGCTGATCATTCGCAAATGCCATTAATTTTGTCAAAAGATATTTGATTTCCTAATGAAAAATGGGTATCCGTGTTTCGTGATTGACCTGTCTTAGTAGCGTCCTGTGCAAAAATCTAAAGTTTGGCCGCTTTGGCCAGTTTTCATGGCACTGCACCCTAAGTTTGTCCACCACTCGGTCAAATTTGATTCCTATTATCTATATACTAAATTCATGTTTTGACGGGCACAAAAAACCATGAAATTTCACAGTAGCCTATAATTTTGTTAACCACTGAAAAAGTTAAATCTAAAGAATTATGTTAATATTTCAAATGAAATAACAATTGCTTGATTGGTATATATTCATGAAAATACAAGGCGATAAACTTCTGACGCAATCGAAAAGTAAGCATCTGCAGGATGATTTACATAAGTCCAAAAGCGTTCAATTCTATCTTGATGATTTATTCAAGCGCATAAAATCACCAGCCTCTAAATTGGCAGCAGATGCACTATTTGAGGCAAAAGAAGACGAACTGAACAGTGCATATGAAGACTAGTTGATGTATAAGAATCAAGTAGCTCGAAGGGTGGGTGTAGAGGCTGTATGTCGGTTTACGACGAATTAAAGATTTGCTCACATATAAATAGGTCGAATATGGGTTTTATGGGTATGAAAGTACCCGAATCTACTTTAGTAGTTATCCACAATCACAGCGTAATATATAATAATTACTCTCTCTATAGATCAATAACTGCGGTCAAACTTTAGTTCCATTTTTTGGCCAGTTTTTAAGTTCACGCACACTATCGTCACTTATTTGCAAGCAGATAATCTAAAGCACTTAATATTCTAGTTTATGACGCTATTTTAGGGATGGTTACAGCTGGATGTATCTATTAATTATTTGAATTTATTGTTCTTGATTTTTTAATAATTAAGGTGCGACGACTGAAGTATCGGCCCTTATACGTCACTAATGCTTAACACGACTTAAAAATACTCAATTATTCTAAAAGACTGAGTCCTATTGCCGAGTCAATATTAAGAGCGCTACAGTATTGCACGTACTCATAAACATCTAATTTTCTCTCACATGTTTCTATCTTACCGATAAATTGGTGTGGTTCATCAAGCAAACGAGCAAGATCCCTCATTGAAAGCCCTTGTTCAAGTCGATTTTCTTTAAGCCAAGAAATAAGCGATAAATACTTTTCTGATGTTATTGATTTTATCATATTGTCCCTATTTTAGGGACGTGTTATCATGTCCCCAAATTAGGGACAATGTTACTAATTAATATTAATGATATTTAAACACTATTAACTCAAAGCATAAGATATAAATAATGTTTCAAACAACAGATGACGCCGAAGTGTGTTTTCCATCAGCGCTCGTTGAGCCTGGAGAGAAATCATGGTGGTTTATTAAACAAAGATTACATATACACTGGTTTTATGTAGTTTATATAGCCAAGACCGATGAAGGAAACTCTACACATATGATGTTCTTTACAGTGTTAGAGCAACTATTGATGTTTACAAGCATCGAAGAAATCACTGTAACTAATGTGTACCTAGTAAGCCCAGACTATATGAATAAAACTCAACAATGGAAAATGGAACCATTGCAGGAAATATGGTTAGGCGATGAGCCTGAAACTGAAGATCAAGAGGCTCACATATTTAGACTTACAGATGGAAAATATTATGTCAGCTCAATGTTAGATACTGCTAGAGAATGCCTCTTAAACCACCGTATGGTTTTAAAAGTTTAACTCTAAATTCAAAACCAAGCACAACCTATTTTATTTAAAAATTCTTAATTTAAACAGCTCTATTTTATTATCCTAAATATGAAAATAAATATTCTTAGTGACTTACACCTCGAGTTTGAAAATATCAATCTTGATAACATATCTGCAGATGTAATTATCCTTGCTGGCGACATTCACACAAAAAAAAGGGGAATAGATTGGGCGCTAAATAATATAAAGGAAACACCAGTCCTTTACGTTATGGGAAACCATGAATTCTATGGTAAAGCATACCCAAGGTTAATATCTTCATGTAAAGAAATGACTGTAGGAACGAATATTACAATTCTCGAAAATGATATGACAAGCATTGATGGCATCAATTTTTTCGGTTGCACGTTGTGGTCTGACTTTTCTTTAATTGGTGACCCTAGACTTGCGGGGTACCACTGCGAGCAACATATGAATGATTTCAGAAGAATTCGTGTATCGCCAAAATTTTCTAAGCTTAGTGCTATTGATGCAGCTGCCATACATCGTCGGTCATTAAATTGGTTAAAGGAGCAGCTTAAGGTACACAAAAACGAAGTAAATATTGTTATTACTCATCATGCTCCTAGCGCATTATCTTTATCCGACCATTATAAACACGATGCATGCAGTGCAGCTTATGCGTCCCATCTTGATAATATTATTGAAGAATATAGCCCTACATTATGGGTACATGGACATATTCACGAAAGCTTGAACTACAAAATAGGAAACTGCCAAATAGTTTGTAACCCAAGGGGGTACCCGGGCTATCGTAATTCTGAATTTAATAAAAATCTAATAATTGATGTTAAGTCTAAGTAATATGAAACTACCAATCTACATCTATATAAAACACTCATAGGATATACCATATGAAAATTCAAATATTGAGTGATTTACACAATGAGTTTTTGATCAATCATAAATCAAATTCGTTATTCAAATGGAAAGGGAAAATCGAATCAACATCTGCTGACCTCATAATACTTGCTGGTGATATTGATACAGGAATACGTGGTGTTACATGGGCAATTGAAGAATCAGAACGTTTAGCAGTACCGATCATTTATGTGGTTGGTAACCATGAATATTACAACTATGAAATTAATAAATTAAAAGAAAACCTATTAGAAGTCACTAAAAACACTAATGTATTTTTACTTAATCCTGGTACACATATATTTAATGATATTAGAATCATCGGCGCAACACTGTGGACTGACTACAAGGCATTTACAACTGCAACTCAATCATCAAACATAATAAGTTTGAAAAACTCGTTAAGTGATCATAGGTTAATTAACATTCAAAAGAATGGTAACGTCCGAAAGTTCTCTCCACATGATGCTCTCGATGTTCATAAAAAGGAGATAAAGTGGTTAATTGAACAATTAGAGAAGCCTTTCGATGGTAAAACAGTAATCGTTACTCATCATGGACCACACGCTGTGTGCCAACATAAGTCATATACTCCTAGTCCAATAAGTTCAGGTTTTTATTCAGATTTATCTCTTATCATAGAAAGCTACTCGATTGACACATGGATATATGGTCATACACATTCTAACTTAAATACTAGAATTGAAAACACTCGAATCATTTCTAATCAAGCAGGCTACCCAGATGAAAACGTATTTGATTTTGACCCTAGCTTTTTACTAGATATATAAACTTTATTTTCCAAGTAATTATATAAACATAAGAGTAGTAGCTAACAAACAATGAAGAAAATAATAATATATATTGATATGGATGATGTACTTGCCAATTTCACGCATAGTTATAACTATAATCGAGAAATAGCTCCAGAAATTAAATACCCGCAGGGAAAATTAGGCTTTTTTAAAAACTTAGAGCCAATTCCTGGGGCTGTTGAGTCTGTCAACATATTACAAAGACTTCCTACAGTTGATACTTATATCTTAACCGCACCCTCAACTCGCAATCCTCACTCATACAGTGAAAAAAGAGTGTGGGTAGAAAAACATTTTAACTACGAATTTACAAAAAAATTGATAATATGTTCAAATAAATCTCTCCTGAAGGGTGACATACTTATCGATGACAATATTTATGGAAAAGGGCAGGACCAATTTGAAGGTGAACTTATTCACTTCGGCAATGAAACCTATAATAATTGGGAAGATATTATGACCTACCTAACAGGAATACAACTTAGATACATTCTCAATAAATAAAGTCTAGTTGACTCAAGCACGAACTAACAGATATTAAAAAAACTTTATATTAATCTGGATTAGTTCAGACTTAATCTAACAATATTGATAATAAGTTTATACTCGGCCTGACATCCAAATATGGCTCTGATTAGCCAGAAGGAGTCATTAAGAGTTTTCTTATATCTGGCTCAAATTGACCCAAAGCGGTCTTTTAGGGTTTTCTTATATCCATATAATTTGACAAATACAAAATATCACTGCTATTCTCTTACTTAACGTTCGTTAAGGTGTTTGTGTATGTCTACTAAAAAGCCTGCTGGTAGCTTAGATACCGCTCTGGTTATTCTTGATAAATCCATACCACTATTTGCACAATCAGGGTATGCAGGTGTCTCTATGCGTGATATTTCAAAAGTTGTTGGGATCAGTGGTGCAGCGTTGTATCACCATTATCCGGACAAGCAAGGCTTGTATTTAGCCGCAATGGAGCATGCTTTTTCAGACATGGCATCGAGTATTCAATCTACTCTGGATATTAAGGGAACACCAGAAGAACGGCTTGTACATTTTACTACAAACTTCACCGACCAAATGGCACGTTCACCAGAGCTACGTATTCTACTTCAACGTGAATTGCTCGATGGTGACGATGAGCGTCTAAAGTTACTCGC
>JAUVDT010000001.1 GCA_030595185.1 Gammaproteobacteria bacterium | reverse complement strand
ACTTCATTTTATTCACAAATCCAAAAAGGCACATCTTGTTCTTCAAGAAAGGATCGCGCCTCTTTGCCTTGCAACAAAGCAAATGTTGCTAACATTCCTGCTTCAATACACGTATTAGACATTACCGACACAGAGCGCGGTGCTTGTTCAACGGGCCAGCCTGTTTTTGGATTAAGTATATGACTATAACGAATATTATCTTTAAGTAAGAACCGACGAGCATCACCACTGGTAGCCAGTGCACCTTTACTCAGCTGCACACCACCAACGGCTTGTTCACCTGTTCGAGAGGGGTCATCAACACCAATACTCCACGGCACGTCATTCAAGCGTGGCCCCGTTGCTACTAGATCACCACCAAAATTAATTAAGGCGTTAACATCAGGCGCATGGTTTTTCATTAACTTAGCCGCTTGATCAACTGCGTATTCTTTACCAAGACCACCTAAGTCTATTTCCATGCCTGTTTGCATACATAAATTAGGGCGTTGCCATTTTACTTTGGGCCAACCTACACGCTGTAATGTTTGTTCAACTAATGATGTGGCAGGAATATTGTTGCTACCATCGAATTGCCAGACTTCTCGCAACACACCGGATGTGACATCAAATAAACCATCACTCAACTCGTAACACTGCGCAGAAAAATCCAGCAGGTCAGCGGTTTCTTCATCTACGCAAATGTTTTTTGATTTGGAATTGTTAATTTTATGAATGATGTTATCTAAACGATAACGACTGAATTTTTTTTCGATTCGCTGTGCTTCGTTAAAAGCAAGCATTATCAACTCTTTTGCTAATGCCTCATCGTCGCAGATAACAAGACATTCACAAGGACTGGCCATGGCCTTGAAACGGCCACGCCAATAATCATCTATTTTTTCAAATGAATGAAGCCCTTTCTTATTCAAATAGTTTTTTATAACTCACCTGAAGTACGAAGGCATTATTTTCATCAAATAATGAATTCTCGTAGGTCCATTTTATTTGTTCAAGGCGTACTCTTAAGACTCCATGTCCTGGGAATTTTTTACCTACATTAACGCCCAGTGTCGTTCCCTCGAATTCATCTAAACGGTAATCAGCACTTGCATACTCAGGAAAACCATTAGCACCATAGGTCTCTTGCTCTATAGAAAACAAGTAGAAATTAGCAGCCGTCTGATTATAAAGTCGGAAATGAGGCTCTATGAAAAAGCCACCGTCATATCGAAACTTCAAACGAAAGTCCAAAGTATTGGAGACAATGTCCCAATCATCCCAATAATAACGATACGACATATGTAAACATTATCGTGTCGCGTGGTGTGAGCCATCGATGCATAAATACTACTGCGCTGACGAGAAGAAGGTCGCCTTTCATAATAGGTAAATATTTCATCGAAACCAGCTGACGGGTCATTTGGATCTATAAGTTGTGTTCGGCTAATGAGTTTGTACGGGTCGGTTAGGTAGCCATCTGTAACACCTGTTGAAAAGTTTAACTGCCCCAGTGTTCGCCGGTTTAATATTCGAGTAACACCAAAAATAGTATCGAGTGATACCTTACTACCATTATCTAGAGTTAAACCTTCACTGTATTTTGCGAATGGTTCCGGCGTTCCACCAGTCGACCTGCGCACATCATCAAATGCTGCTGCAATACCGGCAGAATAGGTAACGATGCGACTCGATGTATCTTGTGCATAGTTGGTATTTAAACCAAACGAGGTGTAATCTTTTTCAACCGAAATACTGGTGCCATAACTGACTCGGTGCACCCTTTTTTTGGTACGCTCCCAATCAACAGCAATACCTAAACGAGTATCATCAAAATCGGCTATTGACGTACTACCTGTGGATGCACTAAAACCGCCAGCACCAGAAGGCGTCGTCACTGTCACAAAACTACCGGCCCCATCAAGTGCTCCACTCGGTGTTGAACCACTCATGGTATCAAACACAATATCGACTTTAATTTTATCGGACTCAGAAACATTAGTAATTAATGAACCTATGAGCTTATCAACCGTGATTCGATCTTCTTCTGCGTAATGTAAAAAAGACCCATCAACTGCCCAGTCTTCTGCCTCTGCAGCAACGGCGTTCTGCCCGCCATGCGTTAACAAAGCACAAGTCGCTAATGCGAGTTTGCTCTGAATAGTCCTTTTCTTTTGAGTAGATGTCATTTTTAGTTACACCCACATCCGCCACCGCCTACCCCTTTACCACCAGTAGCCGCTTCCTTACTAAAATAAATATGCTCATCTGCATAATTCAACATACCATCATCAACCAATTGCATATCTTCCTTTGCTAAGTCGCCTTTTTGCCAGGGCTTCACTTTTTCATAAGTAAACAATGAGTCTTTTACGGTATTCGACATATCTTTCATGGTCGAACAAGCACTCATCATTAGTAAAACTACTATCAACGATAGCGTTTTCTTTTCCATATTACTTCTTCCTTAAAAGCTCGCTGATTTTACTTTCCATTTCAGCGCTTTGAGATTTTTTAAAGCCACGGTGTGAATAAACGATATTACCTGAACGATCTATTAAATATGAAGTAGGCATCACTTCAACATGATATTTTCCTGGCGTATCACCTTCTGGGTCATAAGCCATTGTGAATTTACCAGGCACTTGTTTGAGAAATGCTGTAGCTGCTTTTTTATTGTCATCAAGGTTTATTCCTAGCACCACCAAACCTTTAGATTTGTATTTCGCTTGCATCGCATTCATCCAGGGGAATGATTTTCGGCACGGCACACACCATGATGCCCAGAAATCGAGATAGACCACTTTGCCACGAAACTGTTTTAAACTGATCGATCCATTATCACCATTTAAAGTAAATGGAGGCGCTTTGGCTGCAAGACTATTACCGCTATAAATAAGGAAAAGGAATAAAGGTAGGAATAAAAACGACTGAGAACGCATTAGAAAAGTATCTCCATGATTATAATTTTTACTGATAGCTTAAAAGAAAACCTTAAATTACGAAAGTTTTTAATGAAAAAAGTGACTTATCTGTAATTTATGGGGATGAGCGGATAAATATAGTCATAAGTCGGTAGTCGTAAGTCCAAAGTCCAAAACCTTAAGTTCCTTGATTTTGACTCCTGACTTACGACTCCTGACTTACGACTCCTGACTTACAACTACCGACTTACGACTATGGCATCACGAATCCTTATTCGTGATGCCATTAGGCACATGCCCTGTTAATACAAACTCACTGGCTACTTCACAATGGCCTTTTTGGTCATCAACAAACAAATCGGCACCATATGCGGCCAAAAACTCTCCCTTAGGCATACCACCTAAAAATAATGCTTCATCTATTCGTATATCCCATGCTCGCAACGTTTTAATCACTCGCTCATGAGCAGGCGCACAGCGTGCGGTGACTAAAGCCGTACGAATTGGTGATGTCTTTGCCGGGTAATGACTCTGAATGTTGTGTAACGCTGCCAAAAAGCCTTTAAACGGCCCACCAGGCAGTGGTTTTTCAGCCGATGCCTTTTCAGAGGCTTCGAATTCTGCCAAGCCTTCTTTTTGGTAGACCTGCTCTGCTTCATCCGAAAATAGCACTGCATCACCGTCAAATGCGATTCTGACCAGACTTTCAGTTGAATCATTAGCTTTTGATGGCAAGATGGTTGCGGCAGCCAAGCCAGAATCTAAAGCCTCTGCAACATCTTCAGGGTCTGCCGATAAAAAAAGCTGGGCACCGAATGGGCGCACATAACGATACGGTGACTCGCCACCTGAAAAAGCAGCACGTGTAATACCTAATTGATAATGTTCAATAGAGTTAAAGATTCGTAAGCCAGTGTCAGCGCTGTTTTTAGACAGCAATATGACTTCAACCAAAATATTGTCATCATCAGGCTTATTCAACCTGAGTAACTTTTCCACCAATGGGTAGGCCACGCCTTTACCAAGGACTTCTGCTTCATGCTCGATTTGATACTGGCAATATGCATCGACACCATCGCGTTCGAAAATTTCATGAGCCGCTTCTAAATCAAACAAAGCCCGCGAAGAAATTGCGACTACGAGTTTTTTATCGCTCATACAAATATTCCATTAATATACTCAGTATTATTTTTCATAGTTTTTATTATACGTATCCGAACCCATTTGATCGATCTGATAATCAATCATTAAATCAAATACATGCAACAAGGATTGATACTTTTTACTCTGCCCATCAAAAGCACTTAAACATTGTGTTATCGCTTCTATTGTCGATAAATAGCCATCTTCTGGTACTTTTCTAATACGATAATTTGATCTGTTGGCCGCATCCAGCTTAATGCTTGGCAAAGCATGTAAATTTGTCGATAAGGCCCATATTTTTTTAGCTTTTCTCCATGTCGCATCAATAAAGACAACATGACTTATGTTATGCGTCTCTGAACTACGCTTTATGTATTCATCAATAGCAATAGACTTTTCGGCAGGATAAACAACAACAATGTTACCGGCACAAGTCTCTATTAATTCATTTAACGCTTTATGCGATGAAAAGTCCTCTCCTTGCCAACACTGGTAATTTTTTAAACTCAATTTAGCTATAATAGCCGTACCTTTATTAATACGACTTTCATCCGGGTGCTGCAAAACAATAACAGACACGGGATTATTAATTTGACTAATTTTATGACAAAAACACGCTTGTTCAACACGCTGGCACTGGTAACAAAATGACCGACTCATTTCCTCAAATCACTGTATCGACCGCAGATGTCACTATTCTACCATTGGTGAAACGTTTTTTTCATGCTCAAGGCATGCGAGCACAAGCGGCTAAAGTTGATGAGGTCATTATTGCAAGAAATGACTATGCATCTAGTAACTCGATTATTGCCGCCTTACGACTATGCCCTATTAAAGGCAGTTGGTTATTACGAAGTATGTGTGTAGACCAGGATCATCAACGACAAGGAATTGGGCTTTATATGCTTGAACAAATCAAAGCCAACTTAAATGAAAAAAAATGTTATTGCTTTCCGCATCGATACCTTGAGAGCTTCTATCGAACAGCAGGTTTTCAGTTAGTCGATGAGAATGATGTTAATAATGAGATCAAGCTGCTTTATCAACAATATATTGAAAGCGGTAAAGATATTTTAATAATGAAGATTACTTGAATTAGGTTTAAATATCATAAACCAATCTAAAACAACCAGAGTAAAAGGCAAATAATTACCGCAAATAAACGCGAATGAACGCAAATAAAACCTAGTATTAGTAGAATGTTATTTCTGTATTGATAGGGCTTTTTAGCTATCCATTAGTTTTTTCTAGTTTGTGTCGTCATTTTTGTTTTTTTAAGTTTGCGTTCATTCGCGTTTATTTGCGGTAATAACAATGTTTTTTTGTATCCTTTTATTCACTAGTCTTTTTTATTTTTCCCCATAAATAAACTACAGCCTGTTTAAATAATTCCTGTGCTTGTTTTTTGCCATCTAATGACATATTTTTTGCTATTTCTTTCCAGTCCATTTTCTCGAAAACAACATTTTTCAATATGCTTTTAAATATATCATCTTCATCGTTTAGAGCTGTTAAATTTAACTTCACCCATTTATTAACACCACCCACACTCAGCTCATAGGAGCGCGAATATTTAACAAATGACTCTATATCTTGCCATTCTGTTTCTGAAAGCTGCTCGGTTAATTCCGATAAAGGCATTGTTATAAAATCGGTATCAATCTCACGCAATATTGTTGTTCGCAACAAAGGGAAGTGGCTTTCAAATCGCTGCCGTGCTTTATTTACAATTAAGCGACCAGTTTCTGAAAATGACTGTACATATACTGCCGCATGCTCACCGCTACTCTGTTCTTTCTTTAAACCCACTCTCACGATTTTAAATTTATTTTTTTCCCAGAATGCAGCTAACTCTTTAGTCAAACCAAAACTGGCACCTAGAATATCAAACCCTTGTTTTTTCAAACTATTAGCCAGAGATTCCAATAATAAACTACCAATACCTTGATGCTGACATTGTGGATGCACCACCACGCGCATTATTCGATGAGACAATGCACAAGCCGCATTTTCCACACCACAGTGATAAGTTAATGTTTGAGCTAACAGGTTGCCTTTAGGTCGGCGTACCCCCTGATAAATGGCTGTTGAAATATCCTGATCAAATCCGCCTTCATCTGCACTTAATAAAACAGCAACAGCTCTATCTTCGAATTCAGCAAGCGTGATAATTACCTCATCATCTAACATTCGTTGTAAATCAGATGGCCGCGTTTTGTAATGCGCAAGAACCAATAATGAAAACACTTGTCTTAAAAGTAGCTCATTGTTTGCCAAGTCACTGCAACTTATTTGTCTTACTTTTAAATCTTTAAGCTGAACCTCATTTTTAATATCGGCAACATCAGCATCAAGACACAGAAGTTTAAACAACCAGGCTTCCAAAGGATCATTATCACCCCAGCGAACAGGTATTTTCATTTCTATTTTCTGCCATTGATAAGTACTTTCATTAAGCTCTTTAGTAAAGCGTACAGAAAAACCTCGACCAGTCCCTTCATAACCATGTACGGTTGAAACGTATACCGTTTTATCAAAGCGTTTTAACAATTGTTTTAATATTGGCACAGGAATAGATGCGGCCTCATCTATTAATAATAAGTCAGCATCAATATCAGAGCGCAATATTTCATCAGGAGCCATAAACTGAAAACTAGATGCCTGATACCTTACACCTGCTTGTTTAACTTCTACGCCCTCAATATTTTTCTGCAATGCAGAAAAGGCAACTTCACACGCCTTAAACCGAGGAGCCGTAATCAATATTTTTATACTACGTGTTTGTAATAGCTTTGCCGCGACAATACCCAATGAAGTAGATTTTCCTCTGCCTCTATCGGACACAACAACCAAAGCCTGTTTTTGATCAGCGTCTGCAAGCAAGCTTATCTGCTCAATAACACTTTTCTGATCCGGTGTTAATTCGAATGCTGTGCTTTTCTCAATTTCTTTTACGCTATTTCTAATTATTTCTACGCTAGCTTCATCATTAGCCTCATCATTGGCATCTATTATTTTTGCAAATGATGCCGTGCGTAGAAAGCCAACAAAACGTTTAGAAAACTCCGAAACAAAAATAGAATCCCACTCTTCAATAGATGGCAAACATAGTATGAGACTGCCTCCACCAACAATGAGTCCGGTAACGGCTGCCAATGCATCAGGGTGAACGCCATCGCATACATCAAAGACAACTAAGCTCTTTTCCTGACCTAAAAGACCACTGGCTTGCTTATAACTCACCAGGTTCAAGCCGTCGTAAGCAGAAAGGTTATTTGAGACTAACAAGTAATCATGCCCAATATCGCTAATAGCGTGCTTTATCAAGCCAGTAACTCTTGAAGCTTCACCCGTTACAAGCAATAAAGAGCGATGTAGATCACATATCTTTTCAGACTTCATAAATTAACGTCATATCTGGTTGATTTGCCATAAAGAATTTTAAATTTTATCATCATTGTGGTTAACTATAATCCAACTACATTTAAGGCCAGCTAAATAAATGACACCCCTATCTTCAAAACTCATTAAAAAACTACTTGTCATGAGTATTATTACCTTAGCCTCATTCTCACCACTATCATCTCAAGCCAATACACAATCGTCCACTTTCAGTGATACTGAAATCAACTATTCCATCTATAGAGCTAATGGTACCTCCAATGGAAATCGGCTACTACTCTGGTTCTATTCAGAAGCAGGCCCGCAAGACTCTGAGAAGAAACTGGCCAAAGAATTAGCCGAACTAGGCATTGAGGTCTGGTTAATCGACTTATTTGATAGTTATTTTCTACCTGTTTCGTTAAGCAGCATGGATAAAATACCCGCAGCCGACATCAGCCAATTCATTGAGCACGCTTCAGTCAAAAGCGGAAAACAAATCACTGCCATCACTACAGGTCGCTCAGCCATCCCACTTTTAAGGGCTGTTAGACATACTCAAATTAATAATACAAAGAGCAATGCGCTGACAGGTATTATATTAGTTAGCCCTAAATTCTACACAGAAACGCCTGCACCCGGTCAAGATGGTCTGCTGATGCCTATTGTTAGTCATAGCAATGCATTATTGTTTGTTATACAACCAGATAAATCACCGTGGTTTTGGAAGCTTGATAAAACGATTCCTGCATTAGAGAAAGCAGGCAGCGATGTTTATCTTCAAATCATTAAAGGTGTTCGTGATCGCTTTTATTTCAGGCCCGATGCGGATGAAAACGAGCATACTAGAACGACTCAATTCCCTACAATAATAAAAAAAGCACTCTCTGCCCTGGCAAATTACCCTAAGAAATCCAGACACGCTAGCCGAGGAAATCTCAACAAACCAAAAGCTAACAGCTCAAAAAAGGACAGGTCACTAAAAACCCACACCGGCAATTCAATACCACCAATTTTAGATTTATACACCGTCAAAAATAAAAGAATAAACCTGAAAGATCTCAAAGATAAAGTCGTACTGGTAAACTTTTGGGCGACATGGTGTCCACCATGCGTACATGAAATGCCATCGATGCAAAGACTACAGGATAAATTCGACAAAGATAAATTTGTTATTCTTGGGGTTAATATGGCCGAAGAAAAAGCAAGCATACAATCATTCATAAAAACCAGAGTAGCCATCGACTTTCCAATTCTAATGGATTCCGATGGGACCGCATTGAAAAGCTGGCGAGTTTTTGCTTTCCCAACCAGTTATCTAATTGATAAAACCGGCAACATTCGATATTCATTATTTGGTAGTATTGAATGGGATACGAATAAAACAACGGATATTATCGATAAGCTTATAAACGAATAGCTTTCAAATATTATTTAAAGTCAAAACACTTTCACCACAGAGACACGGAGAACGCAGAGGAAAAGAAATTACATTAGGTATTCTCTGCGACCTCCGCGACCTCTGTGGTGAATATTTTTTCTACAGCTTTTATTTATTTAAAAAAGTATTGACAATTAGTTTTATAAACCTGACACTCAAGCCATGAACTTATTTTTTCTAAAACACCTGAACACTATTATTTGCCGCTGCCTTGCGGTCAAGATGCGTGTTTGCGTGCCAATAGGAAAGTTCATGTAGTTAATTAATTAAAAGCAAATTCCTAAAGGCCGTAGACCGAAAGATCTACGGCCTTTTTTTTGCTTTTAAATTTATGGAAGTACTTTTACTCAGGAGAAATAGTATGTCACTACCCATTGCTTATATCGCTATTATCATTATTTGGACCACCACTCCTCTGGCAGTAAAATGGAGTGCAATTGATGCCGGTTTCGTATTTGCCATACTTACCCGTATGACTATTGCAGCCGTACTTTGCCAAATAATTGCTACGGCATTACACTCGAACTGGGTTTGGCATAAACGCGCGTTATCAATGTACCTTTTGAGTGGCTTTAATATTTTTCTTAGCATGACACTTATTTACTGGGGAGCACAAACCATTTCATCGGGGCTTATTGCTTTGATCTTTGGTTTAATGCCTTTAGTAACGGGCATCTTCGCTGCGATCATATTAAAAGAAAAATCATTTACACCTCAAAAAACATTTGGCATAGCCATCGCTTTTGCCGGTTTAATGATTATTTTTTATTCTGAAAGCAACCAGAATAGCCAGCACTTAATCGCAGTATTTTCAGTACTGGCTGCTGTTATTTGGCACAGTTTTGGGACAGTAGTATTCAAACGTTTTGCATCAGACCTACCAATAATGTCATTAACAACAGGTGGCATCTGGGTTAGTGTATTTTTTCTAACAATATTCTGGTGGATCAGCGATAGCCATATACCTGAGACCATTACAATATTTGGCTGGGGATCTATACTTTACCTTAGCATTATCGGAACAGTTATCGGCTTTACAATTTACTTTTATATTTTAAGGAATATTGAAGCCAGTAAAATCGCATTAATTCCATTAATGACACCGGTTATGGCATTATTTTTAGGCCAATATTTAAATGGAGAGCAGCCTGATGCAAGAATATGGATCGGAGCTTCCTTAATAATAGGTGGCTTAGGTTTTTATCAGGTGGGCGGTTATTTACGTTTTGCTTTGATGAAAGTCATGCAACGTGCTTAAGTACAATGACAGTATCACCGAATTATATTATTACTAAGCAATAATATAATTTGGTTTTCATTAAGAGATAAACATGCGCAGAGCCACCATTAATAAAAATACTGCAAATAGTCGATTAAGATAAACTGTCGATATTCGATGCGCCATTTTAGCGCCTAGTGGAGCAAACATTACACTTGATATCACAATACTAATAAATGCAGGTAGATTGATATAACCGATACTCAACTCAGGACGATTAGGTACAGCTAAACCCAATACTATAAAACCCAGAGTACCCGATACAGCAATTGGAAAACCAATGGCCGATGAAGTTGCTATCGCATTTCTGATATTAATATTGCACCAGGTTAGGAATGGTACTGACATCGAACCACCACCTACACCCATAACGGAAGAAATTGATCCTATTATCGTTCCTACCAACACTATACCTCTAGGTTTTGGTAATTTACGATGAGCCTTTATTTTGCCGCCAAAAAACATTTGCATTGAAATAAACAGTAAAAAGATGGAAAAAGTAATTTTTAGATTTTCACCTGAAATAAAGTTAGCAATGAATGCTCCGAATAGACCACCGGTAAATACCCCAATACTCATTATTTTGAATACAGGCCAATCAATAGCCCCGTGTTGATGGTGTGCATAAATTGATGATAAGGAGGTAACCACAATAGTCGCCAATGATGTGCCAATAGCCACATGCATTAAAACATCGATGTTCACCCCTTGAGAATTAAAGAAAACAACCAGTAATGGCACAATGATAATTCCGCCGCCGACACCTAATAAACCAGCTAGCGTTCCTGCAATAGCACCGACCATCAATAAGAAAACAACATCCACTAACAACACCCTTATAGGATTCTAAATAAATCAGGTGTCATATTATCATTTTTGTTTTGGTCTGAATGCTTTAATCACTTTTTCATTCGTTTCAAGGTAAGGACCTTCGATTAAGTCGATACAATAAGGTACTGCGGGAAAAACAGCATCTAAACATTCTCTTATAGATTTAGGTTTACCCGGTAAATTGATAATTAAGGTTTTATTTCTTATGCCGGCAGTTTGTCTCGATAAAATAGCTGTTGGAACATACTGCAAACTAACCTGCCTCATTAACTCACCAAAACCAGGCATCATTTTATGACACACATTTGCTGTTGCTTCAGGTACTAAATCTCTTGGTGCAGGACCGGTCCCACCTGTCGTCACAATTAAACAACAATCATTATCAGCCATTTCAATTAAGGCTTCTTCAACTATTGACTGATCATCGGCTATTACTTTATAAACAGGTTCCCAGTCTGATTTTAAATAATCGCTTAGGGTATCAATTATGGCTGGGCCCGATATATCTTCATACACACCCGCACTTGCTCTATCTGATGCTGTTAAAACACCAATTTTAATAACTGACATAACTTCTCACAAAATGATAACAACCCGTTAAACATAGCAGAATACTCATAAAAACATGTTTATATAGATCAAGTTTATTAGAATATTGATTACATAAATACCTAATGATAGTATTAATATTCACGATGGATTAGCCTCACTATTTAACTAACGACTTTTTGAAATATGCGAACTATTCTTTTTTTACTTAGCGCTCTATTCAATGTAACCGTTTTAGCCGAATCACTAACTATGATGTCGTGGAACGTCTACTTTGATGACATTAGCGGTAAAACACGATATGAAAATATCATTAAATCAATAATAGAAACAGATCCCGATATATTATGTCTTCAAGAAGTAACAAATCAATTCATTAATCAACTGACCAATAATCCACAGTTAAAAAAGTACACATTTAGTAATACTCAAGGTAGAAAAAACTATCGAAATATAACCCTAAGTAAGATAAAGCCAATTCAATCAGGCATTATTAAATTATCAAGTAACATGAATCGTGAAGCACCTTTTATAAAAATTCAATTTGAGCATAAATCTTTATCTATTATTAATTTACATTTAGATAGTATGCCTAATGACACGGCGCTAAGAATCAAGCAATTAAAACAAGTATTAAAATATACAAAAAATGAAAAGCCATTGCTTTTGTGTGGCGATATGAACTTTGGCAATGATGATTACGAAAACACATTTATTAACGCAACATTTAAAGATACCGCTAAGGCCGATACGACCAAAACCTATAATGTAGATAGAAACCAACTTGCCAGAAAAACAAAATTTATTTTTGAGAAAAGTCGGCGCTTAGACCGCATACTGATAAAAGGCAATATAATATCAAGCAACTATCATGTATTGATACTGCCTTATTCAGATCATTACCCTATTATTAGCACACTTTCACTTCCCTAATTAAAGCCATTAACTTTCGACCGTTTCTTCCATAAAAACAGATAAGTCTTTAATCGTCTGATATTCAAACAAATCAGTAATGTCCACTTTATCAGGATAGACATCGTCTATGCACTGATGCATTTCTGCCAGTACAAGAGAACTAATTCCCATTTCAAAGAAATTATCATTTAAGCTAATTTTTTGATCTTCTAGAGCACTGTTACATACTTCAATAAGACTTTTTTGTAGAGTAGTTAATTCTTCATTTTCATCTACTGACTTTTCAGCTAATAGAACAGACAGCTTTTGTAAAACCTCATCATATTCACCATTTGTAAATGCAGCTGCTAAAATTCGTCGTTGGAACTTTCCACTGGTTGTTTTAGGTATTCTATTAACTGGAATAACTTGATCAACCTCTAAACCTGCCTGCTCATTTAGAACAAAGGTAACTTGTTTAACGATAGACACAAAGTCTTTAAAGTCACCACGGAAAATAACAAAAACCAGCAGTTCATCACGCTGTCGACTTTCATCCCATACGCCATATACAGCAACTTTACCCAATTCAATATCATTGTTATGAATAAGAATCGACTCTAGATCATGTGGGTAATAATTCTGACCATGTGCAAATATTATCTCTTTGCTACGGCCGGTTATAATTAATTCATTATTTGAGATAAAACCTAAATCACCCGTATCAAACCAGTTATCGGGCGTCATCACTGCTTTTGTTGCTTGCTCATCTGAATAATATCCCTGCGTAACAGTGGGTCCATTAATTAAAATGCTACCGATGATATTTTCTTCGTATACTTTGCCATCAATGTCACCAATTCTGATTTCCATATCCGGCACGGCAAAGCCAACAATGGGAAAGCTGACAGTATTGACATTACTCTCATCCAAATAAGTAACAATATCGCCAATTTTAAGTTTATGTCTATCAACATGTGCGGAACGATAATCTTGCCCCCATTTAGGAAAGGCTACTGCCAATGTTGCTTCAGCAAGACCATATACTGGCAACATACTGCTGCTCTTTAAACCATACGGCGCAAGACGCTCAAGAAACTCATCACACAACCGCGTTGAAATAGGTTCAGCACCATTAAGAATAACTCGCACGCAAGACAAGTCCATACTATCTAGTTGTTTATCACCTAGTGACTTTAAAAAGTGTTTATAACCAAAGTTAGGTGAACAAATAACACTGGCTTTCTTTTCACTGACTTTTTGCAACCATAATAGAGGGCGTCGACTAAACAACTCTGTTGCCATAATGTGATGATGCATATAACAAACAATCATATTAATATGAAAACCAATCAAGCCCATATCATGTGTTAAAGGCATCCAGCTTAATGAAATATCATCTTTTGTATATCCACCCGCCTCGCCTTTAGCTAAAACATTTAATATTAAATTACGGTGTGTTAATACTACGCCTTTAGGCTCACTAGTAGAGCCTGATGAAAACTGAATAAAACAAACGTCACCTGCTTCGGCATTGTGTTTTTCACCTTGTAAACTTAAATCTTTTGTTTCTTCTACTAAGATTGCAGTTTTCTTTATTTTAGAAAATTCATTTTCAATTTCATTCTCACCAGCATATTTTTTTAATCTCGAGAGATTCTCTTTATCGGTATAGATAAATGGTCGCTGTAATTTATTAACTATTTTATAGAGCTTAGACCGGTGTTCATCACTTATACCTACAGCGACGGGCACTGGTATGATGCCACCAAATATGGCTCCCCAAAAAGCATCAAGAAAGCTTTCGTTATTGCGTAAATAAATAATTAACTCATCACCCGGCTTTAAACCTTTTTTCTGAAAATGATACAACATGCCCAATGCACGTTGATGTAGTTGTTTAAATGTTATGTTTGTTTCTTTATCCTTGCCTTCTATAAAAGTAAGGCTACGATTATCGGTACTATGTTGTTCAAGTGCTTCTATTAAAGTATTGAAACTAGACATCTACTTAAATCCTTTTACGTTTCTTTATTTTCATCATAATCGGGTGTTTATTGCGCATATTAATTTCTGGCACCAGCTCTAAGGTTTGGCCTTCTACGTATTCAAAACTAAAATGGCGCGCCATCAAACCAATATGCATCTGCATTTCTACTGTTGCAAAAAAGTCACCTATACAGCGTCGAGGTCCGGCAGAAAATGGAATGTAGGCTTGTTTATGCTGTTCTTTTATAGCTTCTTGAGTAAAACGTTCCGGATCAAATTTATCGACATCCGACCAGAATTCAGAATTACGATGCAAGAAGTATGGTGAGATAAAAACATCACTGCCAGCAGGAATAAAATAATCCCCCAACATATCGTCTTCTATAGATTTACGAGTAAATAGCCATACTGGAGGATAATAACGCAAGGATTCATCGATGACTTGTTTTATATATGTAAGCTGATCTAAATCGTCGAAACTCGGAATTGTTTTATAATTAGCTTTATCAACTTCTGCATGAACTTTTTTTTTAACATCTGGATTTGTAGCAATAAAATACCAGACCCAATTGAGTGTCAATGCACTGGTTTCATGCCCTGCGACGATCATTGTCATCAATTCATCGAGTAGTTCACGATCTGTCATCGCCTCATCTGTTTCTTTATCTCGCGAGTCCATAAACATAGCAAGAAAATCATAGCGTTCTGGTTTTTCATCTCGTCGTTGCTGAATCAATTCCAATAAAAGTTTTCCAAGCTCACGAAACTTCAAAACCAGTTTAATATCACGAGTTGTATCATCGGTAAGAATTGAAAATGGATTAGAACCTTGTTTTTCAATCAGCACATCAAGATCATCACTAAACAATGCCCGTAATACAATTTGCAAAGCGAGCTCACTGGAGACTTCAGAAATATTAATAATGGTTTCAGATTCTGCTTGCGCCTGCCACTGAGATAACAAGTCCAAATTACAACGTTGAATTTGATCAGATAACTGCGCCGTTACTTTTCGATTAAATGAAGGCTGCATCATTCGACGTTGACGACGCCAGAATGGACCATCGCTCACAATGATTCCATTACCTAAGAGCATTTTTACTCGATCAAAACCAACACCTTTTTTATAGTTGGTATGATTTCTAAGTAAGACATGTTTAATGTAATCGGGATGATTGATTAAATAACTGTCGCTGTCACGCGAGACTGAAGTAACACGGCATATATCACCATACTCAGTAACTAGCTCAGCAATTTTTTCAAACGACGCTGCCGTCATATTAAGATCGAAGGGTTCGACCGAACCAGAAGGCGTCAGTTTTTTTTCTAAACTTGTAGCTGTCATAAATATCCTTATCGTGAGTTATTTTATAATCTGCTGCTTTAAACTCAGCGTTATAATGCCGCCAATCTCCTTAAATGGCATAACTTTTACATACCTTACTATATATCATCTCGCTGCCCGATAAAATAAATGAGTGATATACTGGCGATAATTCTACTAAAACATGACAAGGATGACTGTTTTTATGCGCACCATGACACTAAAGCGCCGTATAACCTACGCCATAATCCAACCGCTTATTAAAAGCTTTCTATACAGTATTTGGTGGACTTGCCGAATAAAAACAATTGAAGGCGATGAGAATGCACAACTATTAATTAAAGACGACAAAGCAATTATCCCTTGCTACTGGCATCAGATGCATATTTTTGGCACATGGTATATGCGCCGATTACAAAGACAAGGTTTGAAAATTGGCTTTCTTATCAGCCCATCTGTCGATGGGGAAGTTATTGTTAATCTGGTAAAATCCTGGGGTGCTATTACTATCCGCGGCTCAAGTACTCGTACAGGTGCCAAGGCCATGCGCGATATGTATAACACGATAGTTAATGACAAAATATCGACTGTCACCACATCTGATGGCCCTACTGGCCCCTTACATGAATTTAAACAAGGCGCAGTGATGCTATCTCAACTCACACAAGCACCCATGTTACCAATTGCCTATGCTGCGAGTCGCTTTTGGCAATTAAAATCCTGGGATAAATTCATTATTCCAAAACCTTTTTCTACAATTGTTATTGTTGTTGGTAAGCCACATTACATCGATAAAAAAGTATCTGCGAATGAATTAGAGACAGAACGCTTAAGCATGGAAAAAGATATGATGGACTGTATTAGTATTGCTAAAGAACATCTATCCTAATAAAAAAAGGGACACTTAAATTAAGTATCCATTTTTTTAAAAACAATTACTTTTTATATTACTTTGTACGACCTGTCAGTTTTTCAAAAGTTCGTAAAGTACCTAGCCCCAACAATGCAATAACAAGTTCCATAAGTCTATCCATATCAATACTTGGTCCTGCAAACCCTGCCCACTCAACTAATGGATTAATAACAAATGGAAATGCCAGACCAATCGCGCAAACCCATCCAATAGCAGGTCGCCAACCGGCAACAAAGATAGAACGATGTTGTGCTTCTATTTTATTTATTTCAGCTTGAAGAATTGCCGGTTTCTGAGCTATCTTGTTCAAAACAGCTTGCGCCTGCATCTTTTCTTCATCATTAGTAAAAATCTTATCGATAGCAGAGCCTAAAGCATCAATTGGTTCTGCCGTTGCCCCACCAAATAGTTTTGTCCAAAAACTCATATTTCTCTCCTTTGAATATAATGATTTTTATTGTCACGCTAAAATACTAACACCTTTTCCATATTAAATTTAATTCACATACTCTAGTGTAAAAAAATAAATATTAAATCACATTGCTGTCCGTTATAATTTTTATTATTTGAAAACTAGCAGGCGTATAAAGCAATAATCAGGTGAATTGCAAACTGGACATGAAAACCAGTTTTTATGTTTGTATTATGCCAATCACAATAACATCGTCATTCCGGCAGTGTTTTAGCCGGAATCTATCACTTAACAATGGATTCCGGCTAAAGGCATACCGGAATGACAGTTAACGGGATAGCAGTGATTAAATCTCTACAATTCCTCGATAAGAATTAGCTTCATTACACATATTCGTTATTTACTATATAAGTTATTTCTTACTGCATTATTAAAATAACTTATATAACTGAGTACTTTTCATTTAGTACACTATTAAAAATTCAATATCAAAGATGCACTCAGTTTTATATAATCAACTAACTTATCTTTTATAGTTTTTTACCCTCAAATCGTTAGAGCAACATTAAAAATGAATGAACAAGAAAACAACATGGATGAAGTAATAAATGTTTTAGGGGAAGTTTTACGGCTATGTGGTGAAGACCCTGTAACCGGGTTTTATCGTGATAGTTATTGTAATACTTGTGCTCAGGATGTTGGCTCACATACTATTTGTATTGAAGCCAATGAAGGTTTTTTACAATACTCAAGATTAAAGGAAACGACTTATCAACACCAATTCCTGAATTTGGATTCAAAGGTTTAAAACCTGGTGATAGCTGGTGTTTGTGTGCTGCTCGCTGGCTAGAAGCTTATAATGACAAAATGGCTCCTAGAGTTCACCTGTTAAGCACCCATGTAAAAGCATTAGAAATTGTCTCGCTAGACTTATTAAAAGAGTGTGCGGTAGATTTAAACTAACTGTATGCTTGTTTATTATGCTCTATTTAGGGCAAGAACATCAGTTATGTAATGACTATGACCGCAGCGACAACAACTGTGTGTTGTAATAGATGATTGGTTTTCAGCTTTATTTTCAAGATAAAAATCGCTTCACCACAATGCGAACATACCAGTTCTTTATCTGAATCGATTGTTTCATTGCCTTCAGCTATTACTTTCAGTCCCGCATAATAGCTTTCATTGAGTAACGTTTTAGACCACATTACTTGCGCATGTATTTTTTCATTACTGGCATGACCAGGTGTTTCAATTTCAACACTCAAAAACTCACCAGTAGCTAACGATTTGTCAGAAATGATAACAACCCCATCAACACTTATATCCGTTATATCAGCAGAATATATAGGGTTATTAGTTTGTCACAGGAATACATATTAAGGACAACTTTTACTATAAACTGTCCTTTTTCTCGTCGGTTGTTGCTCTAATAAATCAACAATTACTCAATACACTCCTTCTATCTCTTTGTTTTTTATACTAATACCGTTTCTTTCGACTTTTAATTACTGTAAAGAATACTGACATAATGTATATTACCCTCCCCCTTATTTACTGCCTTTGGAATTTATTATGAGAAAAGTGTTAAATCTTTCTATCATATGTTTATTAATGCTTATTACTGGAAATAGTTTTGCTAAAGATAACTTTCCTGGTCGCGATAAATTTCCAAAAGTTACCACTTACAGCAAAGCTCTGTTATTACAAAATTTTGACAATGTTATTATAGTCGATACACGTTCTGCATATGAACATTCAACATTACGCATCAATGGCGCAATCAACATTCCTGTCAGCAGCAAAACATTTGTTAAAGAAGTAAAACATTTACGTAAAGCAAGCTTAAAGCCCATCGTCTTTTATTGTAATGGTCGTACATGTTTTAAATCTTATAAAGCATCTAAAGCAGCACAACGTGCCAAAATTAAAAACACATACGCTTATGATGCAGGTATGTTTGAATGGGCAAAATCAAACCCTAATAAATCTACTTTATTGGGAAAAACACCTTTAAACCCCAGTGATATCATCGATAACAAAAAATATAAAAAACATATAATTTCCGCAAAAGAGTTTGGCAAGCGCGCATTTGATGTTAATGATAATAGCTTGATACTAGATATTCGCGATAGCTATCAAAAAGCAGCAAGCATTGGTCTTTTTATGGGCAAAGAAAGATGGGCTAGCATAGATAACCCTACTAAGCTTACGAATTATATTCGCGATGCAAAGGCAAAGAATCAACCTATCTACATCTATGATGAAGTAGGTAAGCAGGTTCGCTGGATACAATACGCACTAGAACAACATAAAGTACCCAATTACTACTTTATGGAGAAAGGTGCCAGAGGCTATTTAAAAACGATGATTTATAATCGATAACTATATCGATTATTTTATCGAAGAAGTTTAATGAATTGATGAAAGGTGAGTATAAACAACCTTTTATCAATTTAGAAAAACAGACTATCATCCTGATAGTCTGACAAATCAAAGTGATAGCGTTTTTGATTTTTCTTATCAACATGCACTTTTAAAATATCACCAACAGAAACCCGATCTATTACTAACTGAGACACAGCCTGTGATTTGAATTTAATTACATCACCTGTAACTGGGTTTTTTCCCTCTGATTTCAAAAAATATTGTTGAAAATTGTCACTACTCTCACGAACAATCTCTTCTAATGTCGTTTCCAACAGCCATCCATTTTTAATTAAATCAGCCCTTCTGATTTTTATATAATAAAAAACAAAATAAGCTATAACAGATAACAAGACTACTACCGCTGTACCAATCCTAATAATAGACAGCAAGTTCTCATCTGGTAATTCGCGTGTCATGTATATAATAAAGCTACCGATTGATACAAAAGATAAAACTTTTAAAACAGCCCCTAAGAAAGTCTCAAACTGACCAAAAAAACAAAAAACCGTCAATGCAAGAGCCATCACAGTTAAGCCATCCTGCAATATATTTGTAGACTCAGGAATCATAATAAATAAAAGGCCACAACTTAATACGACAATAAAACCAGCTAAATAATGATTCCAGGTTAAGACCCTAGAAGTGCTTTTCATGAATATACCTTTATTTTTTGGAACTCTGCATTAATGTTACCCACTTGAGAACACTTTTAGAAATGTCTTTAGATCCGAAATGAGTAACTACTTCAATACCTCTGTCATAATCTGATCGCGTTGAGAACCAAACATTTGATTTCTCATCAATAACCAATTGATAATCAATAGTTACAATAACATTAGCTGGCCAAATAATAGTTTCATATTGTACCTGGCCTGTAAACACTGCTTCTTCACTAGTGAACACAGCTTTTGTTTCAGGTTGATAAGTCATCCATTTTTTTACAAACTCATTTTGTTTATGACTTTTAAATATCAATCGAAGAACGGTATCTTCCCATAACTCAGGTGATCGATTATATACAACTTCCATATATTTATTATCTAATAGTGGCGTTTTACCGCCTAAATCAGAGTCAAACATTTTACGTAGTATTAATAATCGTGTTGCATAGTATTTAGACAAACACAATTCATCAGCCTGGGTTTTATCTGCGCAGTTCTTATTACGTTCTTTAATCCAGCTTCTCTGTGTACGACGAAGCTCTTTCGCATCCTTTTTGGCTAATGTTTTTCTTAATTTTTTATATAAACTACCTAGTTCTTTATCTGCTTTAGCAATAATGGCTACATGACAAATCATAATTTCAATATGAGTAGTTGCTTTTTTACAATTAAAACCAGCGTCAAATACTGTTGGTATTTGTTTAAAATACTTATTGATAGAGCCATCTTTATTCTTAACTTGAATGCCACGATCTCGCTTACTCTTACCCTGATAAAAAGTAATTACAAGGCCAGTTTTTGAATCTACTACACTACTCTCACTAGAAAAAGCTGCTGAGCCTTGTAGATACGTCATTTCATTTGGACCATAACCAACATCATTACCAACATTCTTATAGTCAAAGCCTATTTTTGTTACATTACGGATTAAAAAGACATCATAAAAATTGGCTGATTTAAATAGCTCTTCATCTGGTAATACCTTTTCAAGAGTTTCTACTTTTTGCCAACGACCTTCCCATTTTTCTTCTGTATTAGTCTTTGCTTCAACCACAAAGGTGAGCAACAAGCCCAAAAAAAACATCTTATAAAACATACTCTTTACTTCTCACATCTAATAGTAAAAACCGGAGTCAAAATTTACCCTACAAAGGCAACTATAGCGGACACTTAATGCTAATTCATCATTCATACGGGCATATAAATGATTTCGTTTATAAATTAGAATACAAGCAAGTACCAATAATGATTGATACGTCAGTCAAGTTTCATACAGTTCATATTAATTAGTAAAAATAATAATAACTATAAACTGACTATATTCACATACTAATACTAATAAACATTATTTAGGTTACAACAATATAATCAATTATCATATTTTTTAATTACGATCATAATTAAGGATTAATAAAAACCTAAGGTGATTACCTTAGCGTATACAGACAGCCATTACTATTTACTTAAATTGTAGTTAATTCTATTAGTAGGAGAAATATCATGAGTGGATATAATGTAGTACGTTTTACTGTTAAAGAGGGTATGGATGATCAATTTCTTAGCGCTAACTCAAAGCTAAGCTTTAATTCGTCAGGATTTAAAAATGCCCATATGATTAAAACTAGCGATCATAATTATTGCTTTATCGCAGAATGGGATTCTGCCAGCGACTCAATCAATGCTGAAGAAAGCATGATAGCAATGCTAGATAGTTTTAGAGATACTTTAGAAGATCATGGAAATGGAAAAGGCGTGACTGATTTTATTGTAGGCGATGAAGTGATTGAGTATCACTAATTAGTCCACTGGTATGCAACCCATATTAATCATGGGTTGCATCTTTCTCTGATTGAGACTGTGTGTCACCCCAAAAAATAAGAGAGGGTACAGGGTGGTCACTATCAGGATCAAAATCAACATCTGCAGGATGAATAACATACTCCAAACGATAGAGTAAAGTATCGGTAGGCATTTTTGTAAAACCAGCGTTTGATTCTCTATCATGTAACGGTAGCTGATCATCTTCCGCTCTCAATATTCGACCTAAACAAGAGAACACATCTGGATGAGTATCATCCTCTCCTCTTTTAAAAAACTCATGATCATCTGAAATATCCACACCATCAGTAAAATCTAAATAGTTAATACCATCATTTAAATAATTTGATCGTTTCTGACCAAGCCTCTCAGTAACAACATCACCTGTTATTCTTTTATGAATCTGAGACGAGGCCAATACAGCATCATAAGCATTTGTTGTTATATAAAGCTTTGCATCCTCTTTAAGGCTGAATTTTAATTTCTTAATCCAGCTATCATTTGAAGATGTAACATCAGCCTGATGTAATATAATATTACTAAACTTCATGGGTAATTCATCAATCGCGTCCATCGTACTTTTCAACAGATAATTCCCCATGCTATGAATCAATAATACGGGAGGAACGGTTATCGATAAAGTATCTTTAACTATGTCAAATGCTGCCAGTAAATCCACTATTGATTTTTCTGCATTTTCTCTTGCAGGCTGATAATTTTTCCACGTATCCTGAAGTGATTTTAAAAGCCAGTTAATGCCTATTTTTGCAACAGTAATACTGCCTAATGTACCAGACATCACATCATCACGAACCATCTCTTTTACATCATCCAGACTCATATCAACATCAAATGGTCTTGATGGCCATGCGAATACAATGACATTAACATCGTGATGCTGACTCAGTTGAGTGGCTTTCTTGATATTTTCATCAGGATCCTGATGAAACCCATGAACAAAAAATACCCAAGGCTTATCTTTATCAGCGCCATTACTTTTTAAAAAAATCTCTGACTCATCCCCTTTGGGATAAAAGGTTATGACTTTATTGTTTGCACTCAAGATTCCGCTATATAAAATATCATCTTGTCCTTGCCGAACACCAAGATTGACCCCCATATCATTAACAAGAACATCAAAAGGCTCATTTGAAGATACAACAGGTAATGCTCGGTTAGTCATCACTATAATCATTTAATAAATCTCTGATAGGTTATATATAAATAGTCAATTTAAAGAAATCTGTAATTATTTTTATTTCGTATTAAATGCCGCTAATATTCTTATTTCAGTTTTATATAATTTGTCTATTAAAATTTCGACTCGACTGTCGGATTTTTCCACAACAGCTATTTCAATTTCTTTAGATATTTCAGTGATGATTTCATAACCCATATTACCACCCAAACCTTTCAGGTTATGTACCAGATCGTCTAATAATACGCCATTTTTTTCCTTAAATGCAGATTCTATAGCACCTATACGATCATTAAGCTGTAACGCAAATGATTCAGCCAGTTTTTCATACTTATTAGACTCACTTATTTCATGAATCAAAGTGGATTCAATTATATTTTCATCATTTGCTAATACATTTTGTTTTTTTGGTAACTTAATGATATTTTCATATTTACATAAATACGTTGAAACCACATCTATTAACTTTATCTCATCAATTGGTTTACTAAGAAAACCCTGGCAATTAATACTTTTAGATTCTTTCTCTTCATTTTGGATAACATTAGCGGTCAAAATAACAACAGGTACACCCTCACCTCTTTCCCTAATTTCTTTTAATGCTTCAAGTCCACCCATTACTGGCATTTGTAAATCAAGTAAAACTAGGTCATATTTATTTTTAACTATTTTATCAAGAGCAACCTTGCCATTTTCAGCAAAATCAACTTCAGCTCCCATATCTTCTAATAAAAACTTTATTAAAACTCTATTGTCAACGACATCATCAACAAGTAAAATTTTACCCGAGACATTAATATTAACCTTCTCAACTTGCATACTCTCCATCAAATCTTCTGGCAGCTCGTTTATAAGCGATATATCACTCCCCCTACCCACTTCTACAGTAAAATAAAACTCACTACCTTTACCTAACTCCGATTCGACCCATAATTTACCACCTAATATTTTTACTAATTTAGCACTAATTGACAAACCTAAACCAGTTCCTCCATATTCACGTGTTATAGATGTGTCTGCTTGCGTAAAATTAGAAAACATATCATCCATTCTATCTACACTTAATCCAATCCCTGAATCCTTCACCGAAAATAACAATTCATTACTATTAGTATCAAACCTAACTTCAATTGTCACTCCGCCTAATTCAGTAAATTTAATTGCATTACTACAAAGGTTAATTAGAATTTGTTTTATGCGTAATGAATCAGATAATATTTTTTCTGGCAATGGAAATATATAATTTATATTCAAGTCCAAACCACTGTCTTCGAATCTCTTTCGAAAGATAAACTCGATATCTCGAATAACTTCAATAACAGAGAACTCACGTTGTTCTAACTCCAGCATACCTGCTTCTATTTTTGATATATCTAAAATATCGTTCACAATCGCAGACAAATGCTCACCATTACGAATAATTGCATCTATTGCATTGTCAGTATTTACAGTTGATTGAGTTTTATTTAAAAGTGATCTCCCAAAACCAATAATTGAAGTTAATGGCGTTCGTATTTCATGACTCATGTTAGCAATAAATAAAGTCTTAGCTGCATTTGCGGTTTCAGCTTTAAGAACAGCATCTTCTAAGTGCGTTAATAGATTTGTTAAATGCGCAGGAATTAGAACAAGCCATATAACATTACCAATACTCAGAATAGTATGAGCTTGCCAAAATTCATTAAAACTTATAACTGTTATAAAACCAACGATACAAATAATATTAGCAAATTGCATATAGGCTTTTCCAAAACGCAGTCCATTAGCAATAACAATAAATAACAACAGACCATACAACGCCGCTTCTTTATCATCACCCATATACATGATAAAGCAGACGATAAAAATATCCGCCATTAAACCGGTGATACTGATTATTTTAGATAAAAAATGAAAACGATAAACTAAAGCAGTATAAATAATGGATAAAGCAATATATACAAAACCGAACATCACGATTAAGTCATCCAGAACACCTATACCGCCAAAGTACTGAGCAATAAGCGTTGTACCTACCACGAGAATATGAAGAAAATTTCTAACGATACATTGTTCTAATGCAAGTTTTGGTTGAAATATCGTTTCGGTAAATACTTTTTTGAAAAGAGTGGACATATATGAAAAATGTATCTTAGACTTGTGATTATACTAATAACAACCTGATTTCATATTTACAGTAAAAAATCAGACAACCTATATTACTTATAGTCTATTTTATATAAAAAACTCAATCACTTAGAACAATTCCCATTAAACACATAGCTCTATAACTTATTGATATTAACATCAGTAATCTATAAACACGATAACTCTGGTTATAATTCACTTGCATTCATGCTTTATACGCATAGAATTTAATTTTGGTCATATCACTAGTCACATTTAATACGGCCATTAATGTGGCAATATATGACAAGTAAATAACCCTGTAGAATTTTAATCAAAGATAAGTCGCTGTCTATTGAAAAGCATTATAATTTGTTTAACGATATAACCGATTTAAAGGAGATAGTTATGCCAAAGAAAACATTACTGGTATTATTTCTATTACTGATATTTTTCTCAAATGCATTTGCAGACTCACCCATATATTCTGTATCGGTTAAAGCTGAATTTAAAAAGGTTTACCAACAAGTATACAAATCACTAGAAAACAACCGTCTGTTTGTCGTACTTGAACCCAATATTGGTTCCAATCTTTCTGATTTCGCTAAACGCTGGGGGAATAATTACAACCGTAATAATTTAGATAACTTCAAGTCAATGGTGTTTTGTAATGCCTGGTATGCAAATGAAATAAGCAATAAAGATGTCAGAATGACTGCAATGTGCCCGATGCACATTTCACTCACACATAGCGATAGCGTAACTTCTGTACATTTTGTTCGACCTGACTATATTGCAAAATCCAGTAAAGCTGAATCAGTTGCTAAAGATTTAACTCAATTAGTTATTAAGGCAATCACAGAAGGCATTAATGCATCAAAGGAATAAAATAATAATCAAATACTGATAATTATTTTATATATTTTGTTTATTACCTAAAACATCGTATGAGTTTTTAGCAAAACCCGAACCTATTCCATCATAATAATTATAGACATAGTCAACACCAGCCTTTTTAAGAGCTTCAATTTCATCTGTGAATAAAGCAGTCGCTGAAATTGTTTTAGTATAGCCTGATGCACGTACCTGACGTATTGCCAGCAACTTTGCATTAATATCAGGGACACAGAACATAATCAAATCTACGCCCTCATAAATAAGGTTTGACCATAAACCAGGATCTTCTGCATCTGCATATAACACTCGACGCCCCTCTTTGCGATGCTGGCTAGCTTTGACCGGATCTGACTCTAATCCAACAATCCGTTCATGCACTTTCTTTAATTGATCATACGCCCCCGTACCAACACGGCCCATACCAATAATCAAAACATGAGAATTACCAAGATTAATAGGTTCATCATCCGGGTGTCGTTTAGTACTCTCAAAACGGATTAGTATGTGTTCAAATTTACTATAAAGCTGATGAGCATAACGATTTAGAGGTGCACTAATGACAAAAGAAATAGCGACAGTTAAAGCAAGCAAGACCAACCACTCTTGATCGAGTATGCCATTGCTTACACCCAGGCTTGCAACTATTAAACCAAATTCACTATAAGTAGCTAACGACAAGCCTGCCAAAAACGAACTTCGAGCACGCAAACGGAACAATAATAAGATAAAAAAGAATAAAAGCGCCTTTACAGGTAATAATAAATTTAAACTTAATGCATGTAAGAAGGTATCTAAGTTTGGGTGGCCCGATAAACCAATTTGTAAAAAGAAACCAACAAGCAGTACCTCTTTTATTCCCCACAATGCATTAGATAATTCTTTAGAACGCTTATGATCAGCTAGAATAATACCCAATAACAGGGCACCCAGCTCAGAACTCATACCAAAGTACTCAAAGCTTTCCGCACCAACGGCTAGAGCTAAAACCAGACCATATAATATAACCAGCTCACCATGACCACTGATACTCAAGAGCCAATGCAAAATAGGACGTAGTACAAAAAAACCCAGTAAGACAATTGCCCAAGGCGATGGGCTTGCATCACCAACAGCACTTAGAAAGCCGACAGCAATAATATCTTGAACGATGAGTATACCAATGGCGACACGACCATGAAACGCACGTAACTCACGCTTGCCTTCTAATACTTTTGCAGCAACAACGGTACTCGAAAAAGACATCGCCAGCGCCAAAAACAGTGCCGTTTCAAAAGTTAACCCCTCTGCGCCAATTAACAAGAAATACAATAAAACAATGGTAATGGCCATATGCAATAAAGAACCAGCAAATATTTCTAAACGAAATAAGCTTTTTAACTCTAACTTTAGCCCGACACTGAATAATAAGATGAGAACGCCGGCATGTGATACCGCAGATAAAAGATCATTACTTTCGTAACCATAAATACTAAGAGAAAAGCCTGTAGCAAGATAGCCGATTAACGGAGGCAAACCGATTAAGCGCATTATTAGCCCAGAGAGAAAAGCAAAGCTTAACCATGTTGCAACAGTAACCATAGAGGAATCAATAGATTAAAAAAGATGTCATCAGTTTAGCAAAAACATGATGAAATAAACACATACAACACAATTATTAGAAATACTGAGTAACCGCCGAGTTTTTAGCATAACCGGGCCTTTTATCGACAATATTGTTCCAACACATTCACATTTGTACCAAGACATCGACCAGTAAAGACATTTTCTTTAAAAATGCCACCATCTGGCTCTTTAAGCATGATTATTGCAATAATATCCTCTCCTGATACTGCAAGCTTAATTTCTTTAATTACTTTTGCATCAGGTGTCATTTTAGATAGTTTTTTAGCCACATCAACCAAGGTGTCTTTAGGGTTATCCATTTGATAGATAATGATTTCGGTTCTCATTATTTTGTATTGATCATAATAATCTTTCAACCAGTTCGCTTTGTAGCTTAATACATTAAGTTTAACTATCTTCGAAACCCCGGATGCAAAAACAGGAGAAGCCATAGAAAGAAACAATACAATTAGTAGTACTTTATTCATTAAACGCTGCAAAACAACACCTTTTATTGTTAACACTGATAGCAACATAATATCAAAAGCCCAATAACATACAACTAACTTATATGTAATAAACACTTATATCGTGATGACTTTGTGATATTTCATAAATATCATCATATTTATCATATTGACTAAACAGGTATAAGAATGAAAACACTAAAATGGCTTACACCCGCTTTTTTAATAATGATAACGGCATGTGGAAGTGATAATACAACCACACCTCCGGTTTCGGATAGCAGTTTTTCTATCGGAACAGATACGCAATGCAGCTCATCACATTCATTAGTAGGAACCACTGCCAACTTATCAAGCATTGCGCATGGAGTCGGTGGCATGTTAACAATAATAGATGACTGCACTTTAGAATTTACAAATTTTTCATACGACGGAGGTGGTCCAGCAGTTTTTTTCTACTCTGGAATAAATGGAATATACAACAACAGTAATGCAAATCAAATAAGCAGTTTACTAACTGGCACAGCCTTTTCTAACAATACTGTAAGACTTATTTTACCAAGTACCGTTACACTAGATGATTTTGATAGCATTAGCATCTGGTGCGTCGACTTTAATGCTAACTTTGGCGAGGTAAGAGTTTAGAATATTAGGAAAAACCAGTAAATAGAGGAGTTTTTTCTTGCAGACGCAAAATTAAACAACTGAAGCCAGTAGTACTATTTTAAAGAAAAAGAGAGGCCTTGCTTCACATAACTTCTTAACTATTTTTAAGCCAATTCACTTAAGTAAATTTTCAATTTTCTCAATGACTTCTGAGCTATCCCATTCAATTGCAGCATTCACACCATAAACAATATGTCCATTCTTATCGATAATAAAAGTCGAAGGGTATGTAATAACATTCCATTGTTTCGCGTACTCACCATTTTTATCAAGTAGTACTTGAAACTCCACATTAACCTTTTTCATGAAATTCTTTATAGTATTCAAGTCTTCAGCATAATTAATTGAAATAAGATCAAATGCTTTTCCACGAAATTTATTCTTTAGTCGATTCAGAGAAGGTATTTCTTCAATACAGGGTGGACACCATGTCGCCCAAAAATTGATCACCGTAACCCGGTCTTTAAAATTATTTTTAGTAAATAAGCCACCATTAGCATCAAGAAGTTTTATTGATGTTGGCTGTTGTTTGGCTAAAAATTTTTTAAGATAACTATCGATACCATTATTTTTAGCTAATTTTTTAACCAACTTTACCGGTTTAGTGGGAATATCATGGCCATCTAAAACCCTGATCATATTAAAAATATTTTTAGGCAAGCGTTCAGCCTGTGTCTTCATTTGTTCAGTTACATTTTTTTCATAGAACAAACTCATTACATTAGGTGTAAAACGTGTATAAACCGGACTATCATGCTGCTGAAGTTTTTTAACCAGCGTATCAAACTGACTAATAATGCCACTGTTTTTTGCCTGATAAATCATAATAGGTATATTGGTAGATGAGATAATCGGCAAGTATTCTGGAGCATGACCTAATGCTGGAATAGAACTGTATGTGTATGGTGACAAAAGCACAGCTCCAGTAAATTTTGATTTTGTTGGTCTACGCTGCCAAGAATGAGCGCCACGTAATGCGATGACTGATGCATAGGAGTCACCCATTACTATAATTTTTTTACCTGTTTTTTTAAATGCGACATCAATTAAATCCGCAACATATACCCCATCAAGCTCTCGTATGGACGATACACCTTGTGGCATGAAGAGCGAATCTATTACATCACTTTGCCATACCTCAATATTATTCTGGCTTAGCGCAAAAGCTAAAGACCTGTGGGGCTCTCTGAAACCATATTCAGGTGCAAACCATAAAATAAGAAATTCCCCTTGTGCAGGATAACGAGTAATAGAGAAATCATCACCTGTAGAGGTAGTAACACTAATTTCATCACTCGCAAATGCTGTCGACATAAAAACAAAGGCATTAAAACCGATAAACAGCATTATTTTCTTTACCATTTTCATAACGTTAACTCCATTACATATTATGAATATCTGATCTAATTATTTAACGGTATTATCAATATAATTCTTACCGTCTATCGCTAAATTCTAATATTATGATATATATCAAGACTACCTGATAATACATAGTCTACATTAAACCTAACATTTCAATATTAATGTAAGGTAATGCTATGAAAATGCTCAGTTCAAAAGGCGCGACTCTGAGAACACAAATTTTGCGACTAAATATTCTACTCGGCTTAATCGTATTAATGACTTCATTCTTTCTTACGATTACCGGTGAATACAGCACATTAGCAGAAAGAAAAGAGGCTGATCAGTTATACAATATAATCATGATCGGCAGCATATTATATATGGCAGCTATTTGGTTTGGTTGCGTGTTTACAAAGCCATTCTGGAAACCAAAATCGCATTAGGTTTAACTCTTACTCTTAAGAGCCGGATCCTGTTGATAAAACAACTTTAATTCGTTATATACTGGGTGACTACATTGCTTCAGATGCAATGGCATAGTAAAAAAATATTCACTGACTACTGCAAAGTATTCAGCAGGAGACGTAGCCGCATATAAATTGATACATGTTTTTTTATGATGCTGTTGACGACTCAAAAGCTGATGATAAGCCTGACGAAAAACCTTACCCCATTCATCCGTATTAAAATTCACAGGAAATAACGGCACTCCATTCGCCCCCTGATTCAACATATCAATTTTATGAGCAAACTCATGAATAATGACATTATGTCCTTCATTATCATGTTTTAAATCCAGTTTTATATCTTTCCACGACAAAACAACAGGACCGCGCTGCCATGACTCTCCAGAAAGCAGTCTTTTTTTACGATGTATAATACCGCCCTCATCCTGGTCATTATGCTCGACCCAAAATGCCGTAGGATAAATATTAATTTGTACAAAACCAGAATAATAGTTAAGTCCAAGTTTCAATACAGGTACACATGCCTGAGCAGCAACAATTAATTTCATTTCATCAGTTATAAATATATCTTGTTCACCAACGAATATTTTTTGTTTTAAAAACACAGAAATAAGAATACGTAAACGCGCCTTTTCTACTGACGTCAGGTTTCGAATACAGGCAAGTGATCTGATAGATGCCCAGTCAGAAAACCTTACTGGGTATTTTTTAATGGCAGACAATACACGCCAGTTCTCTAGTTTACGTAATAAATACATTAAGCTCGCAACATCGAATTAAAGGGAGAACAGTGACCCTCCCTGTTCATTTAACTATTCTAATAAACCACTCACATCATAATACAAATGATTCTCATTTGTTGCTTACATGCGACCACCATGGAGAAGGTGAGACCAGAGGTCGAGAAGCTGGCCTGGGCGCCATGATGGAAGCTAGAATAACGCAGGAGCAGTTATTGAGGAGCGGTAGCTTTATCGCACCTTTATATTGAAAACAATTGAGATTTGAACCCAATAATTTGCTACTCTTCTAAGCGCCCTATTTATCTAAATTTATTATTATTTTTATAAATTTGATCTAATCACCCAAGCCCAATGGAGCATACACATGCTACGACATCTATTTATTGTCATGACACTTATTACTAGCACAACAAACCTTGCTGTAGCCTCAGACCTTGCTAGAGAAAAACGTCTTCATGACGAAATTGTCGATTCGATCATGGATGGCGAACCCGTTCAATTAACCGCTAACAATCATTCATTCCTCGGTATTCACACAGAAAGTGCAACCGATAAACGAAAAGGTGGCATCATCATTCTCCATGGTCGAGGCCTGCACCCCAACTGGAACACAGTGGTATACCCTCTACGTGTAGCGCTACCTGAACAGGGATGGGACACGCTCTCGATACAAATGCCCGTTATGGCCAAAGATACCAAATACTATGATTATGTGCCGATATTTCCTGAAGCCAGCCCTCGTATTGATGCTGCCATTCAGTACCTGAAAAAACAGGGTTTGAAAAATATTATTCTTATTGCACACAGCTGCGGCGCGCACATGGCTATGCAATGGCTGGAAGAAAAAGGTGACAAAGAGCTAGTGGCTTATATTGGCATAGGTACCGGTGCCACTGATTACAAACAACCAATGCGCCGCTCATTTCCTTATAGCAAAATGACCGTACCGATTCTGGATATTTATGGCTCAAAAGATTACAAAGCGGTCATTAACCTGGCACCCAAACGCCTGCAATTAATTCAAAAAGCCGGCCACCCACAATCAAAACAAGAAATAATTACAGGTGCCGATCATTACTACAAGAAAGAAAGCGAAGATATGATAAAGACCATCTCTAACTGGTTAAATAATTTGAAATTATAAAAACTTAAAGGGAACGGTGATAAGTCTAACATTCATTAATCACCGCTCCTTTTTATTCTGATACCGCTACTTATTTTTATCTTGTCTTAACCGACTTCTGTATTTTGTTTTTGCAAGCTCTTGCAAGTCTTCTACCGTATCAGTCTCATCAACAATTTCACGCCCTAACATTGTTTCGATTGCATCCTCTAAAGTAACAATGCCCTCGGTCTGACCGAACTGATCTTCAACTAAAAATAGATGTTCGCGTTTTTTAATAAACAAGTCGAGCAACTGTTGCACTGGCAAGTTTTCAGACACACGATAAATAGACTTCGCATACTCTTTAATTGGTGTATTCGCTTTACCTTCTCGCTCAGCAATAAATAACTCTCTATTACTAACTAAGCCTGTAATATTCTCATGAGTGTCTTTATATAGGGGAATTCGTGAGAACCGTCTGGTTTTTTCATCTTCAAGTGCCTGACCAACCATTAACGACTCATCAAGTGCATGCATTACACTTCTTGGCGTTAATATTTGTGTTGTTTTAATATCCCGTAAACGCAATACATTCGTTAAATACTCAGTTTCCTGACTTGCTAATGTTCCGCCTTTATAACCAAGGGCTGCAAAAGCCAGTATTTCTTCACGACTGATTTCATTTTGTTTCTTGTTACTAAACAACCGTGTAATAACTGTAGAAAACCACACTAAAGGATAAACAAGCCTGATCAGCCACAAAATAGTATGCGCAGAAGGTAACGCCAATCGTTGCCAGAATGTTGCTCCAATTGTCTTAGGTATTATTTCAGAAAAGTAAAGAATAGAAAGTGTTAACAACACCGCAATAAGCGTCTCCCATTCCACCCCAAAAACCTGCAAAGCCTGAGAGCCAACACCTGCAGCCCCCATCGTATGAGCAAATGTATTTAAGATAAGAATGCTTGAAATAGACTCATCAAGCCTGTCTTTAACTCGATATAAAACTAAACCACTTTTTGGATGTTCATTGGTATAACTTTCAACAAAACTAGGTGTAATTGAGAGCAGTACCGCCTCAAGAATTGAGCATACAAAAGAAACGCCAATGGCAATAGCAAGATAAATTAAAAGTAAGGTCATATATGTGTGTTTTTGCTAGGTATAAACTAAAGAATACACTGTAATTTTATGAATTACATGCATCCCAAACAAATTAACAAATAATCTGCTCTATTCATTACTTTTAAAAGGAATTAATGATAAAAAGCAATGATTCTCATTTGTTACTGTCCTTTTTTAGAATCGTTCAAATATTAACAATGACTAATATTGAAAATAATTATTCTCTATCAAATATTCAATACAACTATTTGACCAATATCATTGGACTATTCTCAATATTGTATTATAAATGAATAGCAGTAGAGAGGTTCCTTTGATGTCTGTCCAGATAGGAAAATCAGTCACTCGTCTTATATTTTATTTGCTAGTTATTACAGCGAACACTCATTCCTTTGCACAAGATAAACCTCAAACATCAAATTTAAATCTATCTGCAACCTCTCTGTTCAATGAAAAGATTAACCATTACAAGACCCTGTATCCCGAAATACTATTTATAAACCTTCGTGGAGGTGTTGAAACAAATGAGGACATGGTGGCGTTAGACCTGATTCTTGGCTATGCACCAACTAGTCTAGATTACGAACACCCACCAAAACTACGCGAAGACTTGATGTACGTTAGTGCAAACCGAATTCTGTTAATGCTGGATACCCAATCACCTTCCGCTTCATTGTTCAGAGCCGAGAATTCCTTTGTTGAACCCAAAAATGTTTGTGTCCTCACCATCGACCCTGAAGAGGTGGCTGGTAACACAACGAGATCCACTAAGCACCTTTTGCATCCAGTGTTATATAAACTATTAAAAATTCCAGAAAGTATGTATTTGTTACCCGATGAATACCTGACATTTGTTATTGATCATGAGGTCTACCACTGCTTAAGGTCAATGTATGTAGGCCCACAATTAATGTCGAGCAAAGATCTATGGGGAGAATACAATAACTTTCTCGGTGATCAAGGTGCCGATGCTTATGCGCTTTTGATGCATTACAAAACACGCAAGCAAGTTTCAGAATTTCCTCAAAACATCTTACGTATGCGCGGCATGTCACTATATAACGCAGACCCAGATCATCTAACCTACAAGATGCTAAAGCTGATTATAAAATTACAGACAAAGAAAATAGTCGCAATGAATGAAAAAGAAATATTCTATATGGCATACAACATTAAAAAAGATTTATCTATTGAATATGATGAATACATCCAATACCTGGCCTCAGCAATAAAGGCAATGAAACTGATCGGCGTAAATGCAGAAGAAGCAGACAAATTGTATAAGCAAGTTAAAGATATCAAGCCCGACCCGCTTATCGTCAAAGAACTGGTTAAAAGTTCACGTCAGTGTCTTAGTGAATTGAATGGGGAATAGAATGGAAAATAGATCATGTAATAACACTGCTATCCCGTTAACTATTACCGCTGTCATTCCGGTAGTTTTTTAACCGGAATCAAGTAACTTAAAAGCTGCTGGATCCTCGATAAAAGAACTCGATGACAGTTCAAAAAATTATAAATTTCATTCTTTTATTTGTAATTCATGTCTACAATAATTATTTTCAGATAAAATCTCTGAACATTAACTACTTAAGACGCATAAAACATTGTTAACGGGACAGCAGTGATGTAATAAACAGGATAAGGAATAAGGCAATTAAAAGAAATTGCCTCTTTAAATTTAAATAGTAGAAAAAATGGAGATAATTCCCTATTACATTCAAATCTAATACATTTAAAAGTATACTCATAATATGAATATAAAAACCGAATCTGAGAACATATCAGGCATGACAGTAAAAAGCATGCAAGCTGAGAGAATTCGTGTACTCTATAAACAGGTAGCATCAGTTCTTGTCGGTAACGTTTTTATTGCATCACTACTGACAGCGTTTCTTTATACTTATACCAATAATAGTTTGAGCTTGTATTGGCTGGTAGTTGTCGTTGGCATTACCGCTGTTCGTTATGGTTTGCTGAAACAATATTACAAAGTTGAACGTAATGAGTCATCAGTTATTCACTGGGGCTGGATATTTGCAGGTACGGCTTTCATTTCAGGTTGCACCTGGGGAGCAACATCACTTTTATTTTTACAAACAGACAACCTTGTTATCATGGTCTTTCTGCTAATGACATTAACCGGTGTTACCGTTGGTTCATCGGCATCACTCGCCAACTTTGTCTGGTCGTATTATGCGTTTGCGATTCCGACCATTTTACCTTTTTCATATGTTCTGGTATCGGCAGGTAAATCTGAATTTATTATACTGAGTCTAATGCTGAGTGTATTTCTGTTGCTGCAGCTTATTGTTGCTAAAAAAAACCAGAACACACTGGATAAATCAATTGTGCTACGAAATGAAAACATTGAACTGGTCGAACAGTTACAAATTAAAAACAAAAAGGCTGAATTAGCCAATGTAGCCAAGACACGTTTTCTGGCAGCAGCGAGTCATGATTTGCGACAGCCTTTACATGCAATGAGTATATTTCTTAATGTGCTCAGTGAAAACAACAAAGACATAGAACAATCTGTCGTTATTGATAAAATAAAAAAATCTTCGGTTTCTCTGGAAAATTTACTTGAATCATTACTGGATATTTCCAAACTTGATGCCGGTGTGATTAGTATTGATGTTAAGCCATTTAAAATTCAGACAATGTTTGATATTTTGCGCAATGAATTTAAAACCATTGCCGCTGAAAAAGGTTTAGATATACATTTCATGCCAACCTCATTGTCTCTAAATACAGATATGCAAATTATTGAGCGTGTATTGCGAAATCTAATTAGTAATGCCATTCGTTACACAGAGAGCGGTAAAGTATTAGTAGGTTGTCGTCGAAAGGGAAAGGCAGTGGTGTTATCTGTGTGTGATACGGGCATTGGAATTAAAAACAGTGAATCTGAAATTATTTTTGAAGAATTTCATCAACTGGATAACCAGAGTCGTGACCGAAGCAAAGGTTTGGGTTTAGGACTTTCTATTGTTAAACGGCTAACGGCGTTATTAGATGTTGAATTGAGTTTGAAATCGGTTCCAGAAAAAGGCTCGGTTTTTTCTGTTAAATGTCCACGTAGTTTTGTGGAGAAAACGATTCCAATGGAGTCGACTTCGATTATGGTAAATACTCAACTTTCAGGTAAAACCATCATTGTAGTTGAAGATGAAGCAGAGATAAGAGATGCCCTCAATATGCTACTGAGTGGTTGGGGCTGTCAGGTACTTGAATTAACATCGGTTGATGATGTGAAAGAAAAATTATCGCTTACTGATAAAGCCGATATGATTCTTGCTGATTACCGTCTGGCAAAACACGAAACAGGCGTTGATGTGATTCATGCAATACATGCGTTATATCAAGATGAAAAAATTCCGGCGATTATTATTACCGGTGACACCGCGCCTGAACGAATTAAAGATGCAAAAAACAGCGGCTTTCAAATTATGCATAAACCCGTAGCTGGTGGAAAACTACGAGCAGTGATCAACTCTTTATTATCAAAATAAATTACTGTCTCCGTTCCATCGTAACCCAGCCTTTTTGCAAGGCAATGTGTGCTGCTTTGGTACGGTTAGAAACATTTAATGCTTTTAAAATAGCGGCGATGTGAACCCGTACAGTTGCCTCTGCCATACCCAGATCCAAACTAATTTCTTTATTTGAATAACCGCGGGTTAGTTTACCTAACACCTCTAACTGTCGGGGTGTTAATTGTACGTTGGGAATTTCAGGTTGTTCGTTAACAGTTTCGTCTGCACTTTCTTTAATTCGTGCAAGAATTTCCGGAGGAATATAAATACCACCGGCAAGCACCAGCTTTAGCGAATTAAGAAGAATCTTTGAATTGGTCGATTTTGGAATATAGCCCTGTGCGCCCAGCTCTAAAATATCCTGAACTTTTTTTCCATCACTATTACTGGAAAGAATAACAACCGGTGTTGAAGGTGCTTCAGTTCGAATTGCTTTTAATGCATCAATGTCACTAAGCCCCGGCAGACCAAGGTCTAAAAGAATCAGATCCAGATCCGGATTATTTTGTATAACAGGTAATGCATCTTCATAGCTGCAGCTGTCGAATATTTGAATGCCATCACCAAGTTTATCTAATACATAACGCATTCCATCCCTGAAAAGCTCATGATCATCAATGAGCAATACTTTCATTTTATCTGTTACCCCTTCCGTGATTCTATTTATTCATTAATATATTTATAGTTAATATTTGCCCACTAATCAAATAATAATAGGCTTACCGCTTACCCGTCTAGTTATATTTATCTAGTCGTTTTAGTCGATATTTTTATGGCCTTATTCATAACATAATCATAAACACAAAGTTTCATATAAATTTTAAGCAAAATATCAAACTGTATTGCTTAAAAATAGCTACTTAAAGGTGGCTTTAAAAAATAATTAATGAGGATGTCTGGATATGTTGCATAATATTTTTCGTTTTTTCCTGCTGGCTAGTATAGCCGTTATTAGTGCCTGTGGTGGCGGTGATAGTAATACACCTCCGCCTGCCAGCCCCGCCGCTCTTGCAGCACCCGCTAATGTTAAAGCACTTGCTGGTTCTGGTCAGGTCACCTTGTCATGGGATGCGGTAACAGATGCAACCAGCTATACCGTTTATTGGAACACAGTAAGCTTTGCTACTACTTCAACTGAGACGATTGATGCAGCGGCCAATACGCAACTAGTGCACAGCATGTTGTCAAAAGGTCAAACGTATTATTACAGAGTGACTGCATCGAATTCAAACGAAGAGAGTGTGCGATCTCGTGGTGCATCCTATAGCCAGTCTGCATGGCAATGGTCTTATCCTTTGCCACAAGGCAATACAATGCGCGACAGTGTGTCTAATGGCACTATTATCGTCGCCGTTGGTGATTATGGTTCTATTCTATCTAGTGCCGATAATGGTGTCACTTGGACGCCACAAATATCAGGCACAACACAAACTCTAAATAGCATCGTCTGGAATGGTAGTAAATTTGTCACTATCAGTTATAACGGCACTATTCTGGTGAGCACCAATGGTACCGATTGGACAGGCGTTAATGAAGAGAGCCCTGGTCATGCATTTGTAGACGTCGTTTCAAACGGTAGTCAATTTATCATCATTTCAGCTGGCGGCTCCGTCCACACAAGTATTAATGGTGAGCTCTGGGAACTAGATCGATTTGATCTTCCCGCGACACTAGAGTCGATTATCTGGACAGACACAAACTACGCAATCGTAGGCGATGGTTATCCAATTAATGGTACGCCGGATGAAGATGTAGTTTTCACCAGTACAGACGGCATCACTTGGGTTGCGAATTACTTCGGAGATAGTATTTCACGACGACTAAAAGGTATCGCCTGGGATGGTTCTCAATACGTAGCGGTTGGGGAATATTCAGATACTTTTACTAGCCCTGACGCAATAACTTGGACACAACATAATTTACCGCTTGGTCAGTCTTGTACATTTAAAGGCGTTATTTGGAATGTCCAGTTTATCGCTTATGGCGGTACTAATGGTGCTAGTTCTGCTCCTATCTTTACCAGCCCTGATGGCATAACTTGGACACCAAGATTGCTAAGTACTGATCGCGGCGTTCACAGTGTAAGCACCAATGCTGCCGGTTTCTTGGCTGTTGGATACGACATTCATACCAGTGATGATGCGACAACTTGGGTGGAGCAAGGTACGACGGCGACAGATAGTTTTGTTGGTATCGCTTGGAATGGCAGCAAATTTGTTGCAGCTAGTAATAATAGTAATGCCTATAACAGTGCTGACGGTATTACTTGGACGAGTAGCGCAATTGGTGCTTATTCACTAAGCGATATCAGTTGGAGTGGTACTAACTTTGTTGTTGTAGGCACATCTGGAGAAATATTCACCAGTGCTGATGGCACTACTTGGACAGATGTTTCAATAACTGCCAATAGTATTACGGCCGTTACATCAGATGGTGCGGGAACGCTTGTAGCCGTTGGTGCTAATTCTGGTAGTAGTAATTTCGGTTTGATTCAGACGAGCAGTGACAACGGTGCGACTTGGACTGATGCTGCTGGCTCATTGGGTTTAGGTAGCTATTGGGTTGATGTTACATGGAGTGGTAGTAAATATGCGGCTGTGAGTTCAGACGGCACAATTATTACAAGTGCAGATGGTATCAATTGGCTGAAAGTTGTTGATGGCGCACTTAATTCCTACTTGTTTTATGGCATTACCTCAAAAGGTGATGGTACCTTTATTGCGTTTGAAGGCAGTGGTGTACATGTTAGTGCAGATAATGAGCTAACGTGGGCAGTACACAATTCCTCTGAAGCTTATGGACTGAGTGATGCGGAATGGAATGGCACACAATATATGGCTATTGGTAGAGGTAAAATAAGTACCAGTACCGACGGTATAGCGTGGACATCTTTTAATACCTTTGGTGGTGGTGGTGTTTATGGTATTGCTTGGGATGGAAGCCAGTACGTCATCGTCGGAGAAGGCATTGTCGTAGGCGGCCTACCAAATTAAATAATTTATAAGCCTTACCTTGTTATAAGTGAGGCTTAGACTAAACTTTTACTTACAAAAAACAAAAGGAAAAAACATGAAAAGATTTTTATCGATAGTAATGATTGCACTGGCCGTGTCTTTATCAGGTTGTGCTGCTATTCAAAAGCAAGCTAACATTAATAAACAGATGCAAAACCTTGTTTATAATGCGCCTGCAGACAAAGTTTATAACACGGCTGTAAAAGTGATGAATTCAAGATTTGTTCGAATTCGTACAACAGAAAGAAATACAGGTGCATCAAGCTGGCAGACAAAACCAGTTAGCCTGGGTTCAAAACACTATAAAGAAAAAACTCGGTTTACTGTAAAAGTAAGTTCAAAAGGTAAAAACAAATCTGTATTAATGATTTCAAGAGAACGTTCTTCAAATATGATGGGGCACTGGAACAAACCTTTACCTGGTCGTTTATTGTCGTATGAATATGATGTTTTGAAAAAAATTAACGCATCAAGAGCAGCAGAAATTGATAAGATGGCAACAGTTAAAACTAAGTAACATAGTTTTAACCTAGCCATCATAAAATAAGTTAACAATTTAATTAAGCCGGTTGCATGTAACAACCGGTTTTTTTATGCGCGCTATAAATCGATTCAGTGCAGTTTATCGAGAATATTTAACTCGGTGTAATCTGACACCAATGGCAATAAGTTAAGCTATTGTAGGTTCGAATTTATTCGAACAAAACCTCGTGTAATAGCTTCATTGTGCGAATAAATTCGCACCTACGCCCTTAACTTACTGGTATTGAATCTGACACTCAATTATTTATTGTAACTAATAAAAATAATTGACACCAAAACTAATAAAATAAAGCTCGTCATCTAAACGTGTGTATTCAACTTCAGCAAGACCACCAAGTGACCAGTAACTAATACCCAGCCCTGTTGCCAATGAGAGGCTATCACCGCCATCAAGATCCGTTAAACCAACTTTTATTTTAAGCTTTACACTACCGCTAGTGCGGAGTGCCGCAAACACCGAAAGTGAATCTGCTTTCCAGCTATTGCCATTGTTATCACCATCAATCAGTGTCCGGCTAATTTCCACTTCAGTTGCAAGGTGACGGTTATGCACATAACTAATGTCAAAAGCAGTATTCACCGCAGCGTCACTAATACCACCACTATTTTCGACCACCCCAAGCTTAACCCCCATGTAAAAAGGGCTATTAGCTGCAATCGATTGCGAAGAAAGAGAAAGAAGAAAAATAAGCAGACTAAGCTTTTTCATGGACAACCCGACAATTCAAAAGTCGGGTATTATACGGATTTAGCAAAGAGTTAAAACATCAGTCTGTCGGCAGAAGACCAATGCACATCGATTGATTAGTAATTTGCTGCAATTTCAGATTCTACTAACTGCTGGAGTTGCTTATAGCCGAAATGAACCAGCGGCTTTCCATTAACAAAAAAGCCCGGTGTTCTGCTGACATTCAGCTGCTCTGCATCAAACATATCCTGTTTAATTCGTCTGGCTATCTCAGCGCTCTGCATATCCTCGCTTAACTTCTCCATATCCAAACCAAGTCCGCCAAGTTGGGCCCAGAATTTTCCCGGTTTAGACGTATGATGTTCAATCCATGCACCATGTGTTTTATAGGCTCGTTCCAGTGTTTCTTTAAAGCGTCCCTGCAAGCGCGCAGCTTCAAAGATACTAACAATAACATCCGAATTTTGGTGTAGTGGTAAATAACGTAAGACAAGATTAACCTTACCCGGATTTTCTTTTATTATTTGCTTTACTAGTGGATAGAAAGCAGCGCAGGTTCCACACGCAGGGTCAAAGAACTCAACAATGGTTACCTTCGCATCAACAGGACCCATTCGCGGGGAATAATCACGCTGTATATGCTCAGATTTTTCCAGCGAAACACTGCTTAAATCGCTATTTTTCTGTTTATTATAAACAGTGGCTGCAGCTACAAAAAGCACAACAAACGCAATCGCCGTAGCGACAACAATCATATTTTTTTTCATTAATAAAACCTTTTTCGGAAAATAAGCAGAAGCGTAATAATGGCACTATAAGCAAAAATAGAGAGCATTGGAATAGTAACAAACCCCATTAGCTCTAAATTGATATCAGCACAGGATAAATCTTCACTACACGGCTGCAGAGACTCAGGAATATAACCCGAGTACACGAGGTAATGATAGATAGCAAACCCCAACCCAATAATAGCCAGTGGAAGAGTATAACGAACAACAGAACGATCCACTTTATGTTCTTGAGGAAACAAACCAATCAGAAACAGTACCGCTAACGGATAAATGAAAATACGTTGCCACCAGCAAAGAACACAGGGTTTTAAACCCATCACCTCACTCATAAATAAACTGCCAAATACAGCCGCCATAGCAATCAGCCAGCAGACAAATATCAACAACCACCCTTCCTGACTCTCTATTTTTATTTTATCTTGTGTCATGTTATTAAATATTTTCTCTTTATTATCTAATTAGTTAACAGGAAGACGCCTTCAACAACCTATTAAGACAGGTAAAACATAATGCAATTCTGGATTTTACCTTAAGTATTGAAGATTAGATAAAAATACTTCTAATCTTTCACAGCATCTTTATTTTAATACATTAAAAATATCAAATATTAGAAATAATTTAGACCTGCTCCTTATTATTTAAAAAGCTATAATCAACATCATAATGACTAACTCAACACAACAAACAGACTGGAAAGAGCTTTTCCCTCTACTGGAACAACAATCACCAACTATTGCTAACAGCTTGCAAGTAATATCATTACCTGCAAATACCGTAGCCTTTCATCAAGGTGACAACTGTGATAATTATCTCCTGGTCCTTGATGGTTCTATTAAAGTTCTGGCTCGTAGTGAATCAGGACGCGAAATAGTATTATACCGAGTAAAACGTGGTGGCTCATGTGTACTAACTACATCGTGTTTACTAGGCCACAGCAGATACCCTGCAGAAGGCATCACCGAGACACCTGTACGCGCACTTGCCATTCCTGCTAAAGCCTTCCATCATGGTTTAACTGAATCAGAATCATTTCGTACATTCATCTTTAATACCTACGGACAACGTTTAACAGAAGTTATTTCGCTAGTAGAATCCATAAGCTTTGAGCATATTAATCGTCGTCTTGCTCGTTATCTTCTCTCGCAACCTGACCAGAAAATACTACATGTTACTCATCAAATCATAGCAACAGAGTTAGGTAGCGCGCGTGAAGTCATCAGCCGACAATTAAAACACTTTGAACAAAATGGCTGGATTGAGCAACAGCGAGGTGAAATAAAGCTACTGAAACCTGACGCACTAAACCAGCTTGCAGATGCATCTGATTGAATGTGACTTTGTCACCGACAAACATTAATTAAAAGCTCATACTTTCATCACTAAATATTTTTGATGAAAGGAGATGTTATTATGCTAAATGTTGGTGGTATTGATCGTCCAATAAGAATTATTATTGGCCTAATTTTAATAAGCCTGGTATTTATAGGCCCACAAACACCCTGGGGCTGGGTAGGTCTAATTCCATTATTTACAGGTGCACTTGGTTTTTGCCCGCTGTATAAAATACTGGGACTTAACAGCTGTTCTTCCTGTGCAGCTAAAGAGTAACTGTAGTTATCTGACACAGTAATAAAGTTCAGTGAACTTTTCTAGCAATAGAAACTTTTCACTGAATTCGAAAACAAATGACAGCTTCTGCTTCCTGCTAACTAACTATGCATTCCTCATGCGTAAGATGTGCAAACAATAGAAAACAATAGTGCCAGATTATTAAATGATGCTAAACATCAACAATTTAAATTTACCACAAGCCTGTTAGGATAACATTTCAATATAAATTAAAGAGTACTCATGCATGGAAAGCAGCTCATTAAAACAATTAATACTAAACCCTAAATACTGGTCGACCTGGTTTTTTCTTGCTTTATTAAGGTTAGTTATTTTTCTGCCACTACGCTGGCTAGACGTTATTGGCAGCGCTTTGGGCACGCTACTTTATTATATCAAGCCCTCACGAGTCAGAGTCGCTACCATCAACTTAAAAATAGCTTATCCTGATAAAAGTGATAATGAGATTAAAACTCTCTGCAAAGAAAACTTCAAACAACTGGGTATTGGCGCACTCGAAATAGGTCTTTCCTGGTGGCAATTAAAACGCCTCATACAATCATCCAAAATTAACGGACTTGAGTATCTAACGACAGCGCTTAAAAAAGATAACGGCGTCATTTTAATCACATCGCATTTCACCTGCCTTGAAGTAGGTGGCCTACATTCTCAGTACAAAAATACCGTTAGAAGCTGTATTTAAAGCGGCTAAAAATAAAGCATTTAATTATATAATGCTAAAAAAACGACAAGAACATTTATGCCAGATCATAAACAATAGCAACCCTCGAAAAATGATTACCGCATTAAAATGCAACCATGTTCTCTGGTACGCACCAGATCAAAACCTTCGTGGCAAAGACATCGTCTTTGCGCCTTATTTCAATAAAATGGCGACCACTATAACCGCAGCCTCTCGTTTAGCTAAATTAAGTGGTGCGGCTTTAATTCCGTACTACATAAAACGATATAAACATGAAGAGACAGGTAAAGTAATATATGAAATATTTATTCAGCCAGAAGTAAAAAACTTCCCGACAGATGATATCAACCAGGACGCTGCTACAATCAACAGCATCAATGAAGCCTTAGTCAGAAATAATCCAGAGCAATATCTTTGGGTTCATAAACGCTACAAAACCAGACCGACAGGAGAGAAGCCTGTTTATTAACTAAAAAACAATCACTTTTAAAAAGCAAAACCAAATGCAATCTGAACAGTTTTTATCAGTAGATAAAATAAGCACCTATTATTCTAATTAAATAGATTGTTCGTTAACTATTTTAAATATAATAATGAATTCTAATCTCGAATTTTGTCTCATTTGCTTTTTCTCCAAACTCAGTATTCTCATCACCGTGAAGCCAAATAATACGTGCACGTATTTCCATATCCTTTACACCTGTATATATTAGTTCAGGCATAAAACTGTAACTGGAATCATTTACATTAACGATACTGGTTAAACTACCTGCCAGATAGACAATATCGATAAAATCTTTTTTACTAACACGTATATAAGTATAATCTCTACCGGGATTGGTCTTACCAAATCCAGCAGCCATAGCATTTTGAGCTGTTGTAAATAATATGGGCTGTGTTACGGGATCAGTGCTAGCCAGACTATAAAAAGATTCAAGCTCATCTAAATCATACCCACCATTATTATGATAATATTCAATAACCCAGGTGAGATCTGACTTAGTCAAATAACGAATACCAATTAAACTTTGGATAATATCTTCATTTTCTTGAACTAGTTGATTACTACTATCAATGGTATTTATTGTCTGGTCTTGCAGATAAGATAACTCACCGTGCCATTCAAAATTAGCTGTCAGATTAGTGGAAAAATCAACACCGATTCGATCGCCTCGAGTACTACCTTTCAAAAACATAAGATCAATATCGATATCTCGATACAGCATATATATTTTTGCCCCAACATTTACATCTTCTTCATTTCCAAAGTCATTATTAATATCACTATCAACAGGCAAGATAAAAGGTGTCAATGAAATTGTTTTTAAATCTTTGTTTGGAAAAGTCTTTGTATAGTCACCAGTAAACAAAATAAAACCCTCGCGATTAAGATCGGGGTCATTAGGGTCTTTAGCTCGTTCAGCAAAAGCAACAGGATTCCATGCATAACCTTTACCCCATTTTAGAACACGTTTCCCAAATTCATAATTAAGGCTATCACTGGCCTTATACGTAAAGTAGAGTTCCCGCACAGTAGACTGCTGTTGTGAACCCAGTTGATCTTCCTGGTTTTCTAAAAACCCACGGAAATGTATTGATGACACTTCAAAGCGATAAAGGCCCTCTAATTCCAGTGAGCCTGTATCTCTATTTAAAGAATCAATACCTGAGTTATCGGAGAAATTGAGATTATAAATTGAACCGGATTGATTTAAATGCAATGACTCTGAAGTAATTCCAATTACTGCCCCCCATTCATACGTACTCTTTTGATAGTCTGACAGATTAAAACTAAAATCTTCTGCATGACATAAAAGAGGCAGACATGAAAACACAAGAGCACTTAATCTCATTGGCGCAGTTCACCAACTCTGGACATATAATTTAAGGTAAATACTTCTTCACTGAAAGCACGTGCTTTTATACCATCAAACAACATCACAGATTTGTAACCTTTATACAATGGACTGTCAGTTTCCAGCATGGCGGGACGAACAATACCATTACCAAAATCTTTTATTTTACTGTAATGCAATGTTTTAATTAATAAGCCACTTGCCGCATAAGCTTCAATGGTTAACGGTACTTTTAATTTTTTATCGACCCACATTTTTAAGCGATCATAAGCCACATTTCTATTTTTTGCTTTAAGCTCAATTATATATTGGTTATTTTCTTCAACCACTGAACTGGCATTATATTCGGTACTGTAGTCGAGTCTTAATAAATCAGAGTTATTAAAAACACCTCCAACTACAGATTGCAAACTGGTAATACGCAATGGCTTGCCTACATTCGGAATGTATAGCCACATATTTTCACCCTGTCTCAAACTACTGCGCCCTTTTTCACTAGGAGGATCCAGAAAAAGAGCGACAACATTGTCTTTGCCTTTTTTTACAGTGTAAAGAACAAACTCTTTACGATCTCCATCGGGTTCAATATTAATCAGTTTACGATACATTTCGTACGATTCTGGTTGCAAACGACGATCAATTTCAGCTAGCAGAACATTGCCGTCTAATGCCCACGATGGCTGACTGAGTAGTAATAATAGAAATGTAATTAAATGCCTTTTCATAGAGATACCCTCAAACGTGGCGTAATGCGTCAATAGGATCCATCTTGGATGCTTTCCATGCTGGCTGAACACTAGCTAACACTGCAACAACAATAACCATGCTCGATGCTAACAAAATATCTTTAATTCCAATCACAGGGTAAAGCACAAGTCCTGTCTGGCGACCAAATGAAAAGGTAATTTCAGCCTGTTGCAATACAACGATAATAATAACGCTTAGAACAGAACCAATAAAAGCACCAAGAATTCCAAGTAACAGGCCTTCGCTGATAAACAGTTTCAGGATGGCACTGGGTTGCGTGCCCATGGCGGCAATTGTTCCAATTTCACGAATTCGTTCGTAGACGGCCATAATCATTACATTCATAACACTGATTAATACGATTGAAACCAGCATAATATTTATGAACAAAGTCATCAGGTCGATCATCTTCGCGATATTGGAAAAAGGAGACAGCTTATTCCAGCCATGAATTTCAAAAGCAGGTTTACCTTTTTGATTTTTTAATGCCCCCATTGAGGCAGATAAATCTCCCAGTGTCTTTTTTAAACTGGATGGTTTTTTAAGACGCACGGCAATTTCACTAATTTCATTGTCTTCCATACGCAGTAATTCACGGGCATCTTCAATATGCATATAACCATCACGACCACCTGGCCCGGAAATACCTTCAAGTATTCCCTGCACAATAAAGTTTATGCCATTAACTGAACCATCTTTATTGGTTGCTACTAATACAATGCTATCACCCGGTTTTATTTTCAGGCCTTTGGCAATTAATTCCGGTATCAGAATTTTTCCTTTTTCAATCAGGCCTTCTTTTTTACCGGCTATTATTCGTTTAGGTAATTCAGGGCAAGTGGCAATTTCTTTTTCAGGGTCAACGCCGTTAAGTCGAATATTTGTTGTCTGAGAAAAATTACTGAACATGGCACCCAGTTTGATTCGCGGTGACCAGGCTTCGATATCATCGCGCTCGCTGATAAACGCCTGTGCTTTTTCAAACATCTTGGGGCTCATATTCATTGTCAGCGGCAGGCTATCAATAGATGAGACATAACCTTTTTTATGGATCTGAAAATGCCCAATCATAGAGTCTGTTATCTGCCCGACCATCATCGCTTTAAACGAACCGGAAGTACTTACAAACAATAACATCGCAACCACACCTATCGTTATAAGCAATGTTGTCAGAAATGTACGGCGCTGGTAGCGTAATAGATTACGTGCTGCGATTTTTATAAGCTTATTCATGGCTATCACCTCCCTGCTGCTGGTTTAGTTTTCCATCTTCTAGAGTATAAATAATTTCAGCTGCATCCATAATTTTAGGATCATGAGTGGAAAAGATAAATGTCGATCCATATTCATCCCGCATCTTTTTCATTAGCTCTATAATACGGTAGGCCGTATCGTGATCAAGATTAGCAGTAGGCTCATCGGCAAGAATTAGTTTTGCATGTGTCACTAAGGCTCTAGCTATTGCAACACGTTGCTTTTGACCACCTGATAATTGATGTGGATATTTGTTTGCCTGCTCTGTTATACCAACTGCTTCGAGTAATTCCCTGACTCGTGCTTTGCGCTTAGAGACTGGCCAGTCCTGCACCATTAACAATGGATATTCAACATTTTCTTCTATGGTCAGTACAGGTATCAAATTGAAATCCTGAAAAATAAATCCGATATTATCACCACGAAAGCTGGCAGATGACTGTCGATTTAAGCTACTGATATCGGTACCTGCTACCGTTAACTTGCCTGAGCTAGGGTGATCAAGACAACCGATCATATTAAGTAAGGTACTCTTACCGCTTCCGGAAGGGCCAACAAAAGACACGAAGGATGCAGGCTCTATTTCAAAGCTCACACCCTTAATGGCGTTCACTTCGACATCACCCATACAATAGGTTTTAACAACATTTTCTGCGACTACTAAACCCATACTTGAAACCTCCATGCAGATATGTAGATAGATTTATCATCTCAATAGCTAATTACAATCCTTTAATTGTTTTATTACAAGAGATATAAATCAAATAATTCACAAGAAAATCATGATAACTCTTATATAAGAAAGTGCTAAATGACTACTTATTATTGACACTAGTCTCAATAATTTATTCTAAAAAGTGATCACTTCAGTGAGTTTAAGCCAACCATATTTATTATAAAGATTACCACTTCCTTAATTACGCCAACTCATTTTAGAAACTATTAAAGGGATCGGTGACAAACACCAATAACTCTCATTTGTTGCCTACACAGATGTAAGTAAGGAGCGATAACTTCATCGCCCCTTTTATTTTTACACAGCTCGTAAATTCTGCTAATCTTAAATTCATTGGATATTACTGATTAATCACGGAGGATTATATGTCTACTGGTACGCTTTCCGCTTTCGAACTCGCCACGAATAAACTTAAACATCAAACACAACTTCTGACTGATCAGCGAAAGAACTCAGAAGGATCAAAAGCAATATTATTACAGCTTAAATTTAGAGACGACGTTAAAACAACTGTATTAGCGAGGCAAAAACATGCCTGCGCCTTTTGTGGAAAAACCTTTATTGATGGAATGCTTTTTGATCTTGAAGATGTAGCGGATAAAGATTTAGATGCTTATTTTGACCACAATGTAATAGTTAGAAATGGCACGGTTCAATTCCATCACGTCTTACCTAAACGATTCGGGATAACTACTCAAGGAAAAACGCATCATTCCGACTTTATGAAAGAAACTGTAAATTGTGTTGCCTTACATACAGAATGCCACGCAATTGCCCATAATTATAATTTTGCAGGTATCGAATTTTTAGATGCAACCGCTTTCGGCTATTCACACGGTGAACATAACGGCCAAAAACAATTACACAATGAATGGGGAGTAAAGCATAAACGAGAAGTAGAGCAACATGCACCTTATCTTTCGGAAGAGCTGGAGCTTTAATAGACCTATGCCATTTCGGATTCCATGCTACGTTCCGGTACACTGCTCAGTGTCGATTTCTGCCACTTAATTATTTCCAAATTGCCTTCTTTATCTTCAACCAAAGCACTGCAGGATTCCACCCAGTCACCACAGTTAGCATACTGAATGCCATCAATTTCTTTCACGTCAGGATGGTGAATATGACCACAAATCACACCATTTAAATCACGCTTCCTACACTCACGCACTAATATTGCTTCATAATTTGAAATGATACTGAATGCATTTCTTACCTTATTCTTCAGATAAGATGAAAGTGACCAGTACCCCATCCCCAGAGTATTACGCGCACGGTTAAACCAGACATTAACCTTAAGCAAGGAGTCATAAGCGACATCACCAATAACCACCAGCCACTTCTTATTGAAGACCACGGCATCAAACGCATCACCATGCACAACCCAATACTTTTTGCCATTAGGGGAATGATGGATGTATTCATCAACGAGATGGATATTACCGAATGACATACCTGAGTATCGGCGCAGAAACTCATCGTGGTTGCCAGTAATATAGACTATCTTGGTTCCCTTCTTGGCGCAGGTCAAGATGCGTCGTATCAGATTGACATGCTCCTGCGGCCAGTAGGCGCGTGTCTTCATACGCCAGCCATCAATAATATCGCCAACCAGATAAAGCGTGTCGCAACTATTATATTTAAGGAAGTCGCATAGCAATTCAGCTTTGGCACCTGATGTGCCGAGATGCACATCAGATATCCAGATACTTCGATGGTGGGTGCGATCTGTGCAATGGGTATGAGGTTCTTCACAGACGGGATCATTCATCCACTCAGGAAAGGGATGAAATGGTAATTTGTCGAAAAAATTTAGATTTGGTTCCATTGCACTCATAAATTAACAACCCTTTTTAAACGCACCGAGATGTACCAGTGTCAATGAAAGGTTTGCCAATTACGCGTCTTATGAAACTAAACTTTGAACATGGCATCAACTTCAATCAACATTACTATTGAAACTGATACACAGGGTAGATGTTATTTATGACACTATTATGTAGTTATTGTTACATTCGTGTGACGTATTTCCACAAATGTGAATAATAATTTAAAGAGACCGGTGACAAACGTTAATACTAATGGCTCTAATTTGTCACCGATCCCTTTTATTATTCATCTTTTCTTTTAGCCGTCGTACCAGTATAAAAACCTATCGCTACAGCAGCAACTGATGAAAATGAAAAATAGTATGCCTGAAACCCTTCAATTGAGTATCCCAATACAATCATCACAAACACAGCAATTGTAATTAACAAGTAGGTGAAAACAGTACTAAATAACATCAGTTTCCTGGCCCTTGCAACATCCTCTTCAGCCCATTCAATTAATTTTTTCATAACAACTCCTTTTTATATATTACTAAAATACTAAACGTTACCTTTAATGCTTTACTTTTCGATGAATTAATCAAGTCCACCTCATTGATTTTTGTCATCGCTCTATATCCGCTCTCGGTGTATAAAAAAAGCGCATAATTTTGGCAGACGTTTCATCATCAGCCATGATGGCGACAGACCACTTGGGCAAAGCCTGTATCAACCAAATAAGGAATACGATTAGAATAACTTTTTTACTGGTGGGCAGCCTTTTATAGCGCCGGTACAAACCGAGGGATTCTAATTGTGGTTTATTCTCTTGCATTCCAACCTCCCCTTTTCCAATTATAGTAAGTCCTTTTAGGAATATTTGTCATTTATCACCAATCACATAGTTAATATCTTAACGCTTCGATTGTAGAGATGCAAAAAACGCTTAGCACTTCTTTTAATAACTAAATAATATTACTGATAAGTTTTTCTAATTATTAAATCTACTAATTATGGGTCAATAGAATCTGACCACATTTATTCTGTGCAAACAAATCGTATTGAATAGCTCCTCATTTATTAAAATCTAAAATCATTACCCATGCTTTTTTTGTATTCGCATTCACTACGCCAGATTTGTTTTAAGCATGCTTGCCACGATCTATTAGATAGCTTGTATTATCGCTAGGATAGATAAGCGTAGTGCTAACTAAATTTTGGTAAGGAACATCATTGAGTTCGAGTACCCTTCTTTCAAGTACGACGTTAAAATATTTGCGAATTCTCTTAGGTGGAATACGTTTTAAATCCAAAGCAATGTTAATTTCATTAGACTTTAATCGTTTAGACCATTGACGACTAACTACCCAAACATCAGATACATCCATACGTGATAAAAACTTTTCTTGATCAGTTACAGATAATACCGATAGGGCAAGCACATACTTAAGGTCATGATTCTTCTTTGCAATATTATTAGATGCTTTTGCTAATGTCTTTGTACTTGCTATCCCAACAGCTATTGATAATCCTAAGTACTTCATAACAGTCTGTTTAATATCTGTAGGTATTTGGGGTCAGAGTAAAAACTCATGGCATCTCACACGTACAAAACTTTATATTTTTTACTCTGGCCCCCAAATGGTTTTGAGAAGGGTTTCTGGTCTAAATCTAAATATGTGTCAACATTATTGACAGCTACAAAGCTGGTAAGTCAATCTTACAAAATACCGACTTTATTCCCGGTTATTTCCAATGAAAATTAATATAAAATGAACTAAGATTGGGTATAAGTATTGCGCAAATATTTAAAGTCTGGAGTGGCTGTGATAATAAGCAGGTTGATCAATGGTTATAATGATCCAAAGCTACAAAAGCTTGATCAAAAAACAATCCTGTCTTTAAGCCTGCAGGCAGCTAAAGATTTCACCAAACGTACATCTCCCGGTTACGCAATTATTTTTATTCTTCTCAGTATTTCTGGCCTGATCTCCAACATTTCAACCGATGCTCCTTTTCTCTATTACACAATACTCTCTATTTCATTTATTTGTATTGTTTTGCATGGTTTTGTGCTGATGGCGGTTAGCAAGCTGTCTGTCAATACGCTGCTACGATGGGAAGTCTTTAATTCGGTTATCATTATACTTACAGCTATATGCTGGGGTGCCTTTAGTGCGTTGAGTCTCATTCAATATGGTATTAGCAATATCACACTTGTTTTCCTGCTATTTTCTACTGGAATTGCTTCTGGAGCCGCAGTGTCAGCCTTTATCTGGAAAAGAATAACTCAGCTTTACCTTCTTATACTTTTAAGTCCTCCTATTTTTATTCTTATGACTCTTCAGGATAATGATATTGCGCTTGGGCTCTCATTCGGTTTTTTGGTTTATTTTATCTTTTTATTCTTTCAGGTTTTTCGTTCAAATGGTGAATATTGGACAGCCTTAATCAATACTAAAAATCTCGAAATTCAGGCGGAAGCACTTGAGAAAGCTAACCAGGCTAAATCAAGGTTTCTTGCCATTATGAGTCATGAGCTTCGCACCCCGATGAATGTGATACTTGGTTATGCTCAAATATTAGAACACGATGCAAGCCTCCCCGAAGATAAACGAATACAGATATCTTCCATCAATAATGCCGGCATCCATCTTCTCGAATTAATCAATGAAATACTTGATCTTTCAAAGATTGAAGAAGGCCACCTTAATCTGGAACAGATTGAATTTGATCTGTTTAAAAATATTGATGAACTCATAACGATACTGGCTCCTTCTGCATACAGTAAGTCTCTCGATTTTGAGGTTTTCATCGACCCAGCGATCCCTCGATATGTGGTAGGTGACTCTTATAGAGTACGGCAGATACTCATTAACCTTTTAAGTAATGCAATCAAGTTTACTAGTGAAGGCCAGGTCGCCCTTAATGTATCTTTAGATGCTTCTGGTCAGTACTTGTTTGAAGTTCATGATGCAGGTATCGGTATTTCACAGGAGATTCAGGCGGAGATATTTAAACCCTTTGTTCAGGCTGATGATTCGACCACCAGGCAATTTGGTGGAACAGGGCTTGGATTAACCATTAGTGAGAATCTGGTCAGGGCAATGGGTGGAAGCATTGGGGTAGAAAGTCAGCCAGACTCAGGTACTACTTTCTGGTTTAAGCTTCCTTTGGTTACTGTAAATCAGAGTAATAAAGAGATTAATCTGAACGGACAGCGCGTATTACTGATAGGTGAAAACTCGACAGAATTCTCTTTCAATCGTTATCTAAAATACTGGGGTGCAGGCTGTGACTCTGCACTCGGTGAAACTGATGCCAGGCATCTTATTGAGGCCGCACGTGAACAGAAAACAGAATATACACTAATAGCCCTTTTGGAACATAACGAATCACTTGATATCCCTCATTTGCTCTCGTCTCTCAATCTTCTTGATTCTACACCTGTTTGCCTGCTTTCGAGCAATGCAAACGAAAAAATGATAAATCATAAAAAGAGTCACCTCGATCAGTGTATTGCTTTACCCGTAAAACTGACTGACTTAATTGATTCTGTAGATGAGTTATTTACTAAAAATATTAAAAATGATACATCTCCTAAAAATGAAACACGTGATAGCAGTATCAATCTGATTACCTTTGAAGACAAAAGCGTACTACTGGTCGAAGATAATATTGTTACTCAGGCACTTGCTGAACAAATACTCAGCGAAATGGGATTTAATGTAACTATCGCCAACAATGGACTGGAAGCTGTTGATAGTGTGAAAAACAATACATTTGATCTGATTTTTATGGATGTTCAGATGCCGGTAATGAATGGCTATAAGGCCACTCAAAAAATCCGAGAAATTGAAAAACTTAAGGGTGAACGACACCCCATCCTGGCAATGACAGCGAATGCAATGAGTGGTGATCGGGAACGTTGCCTTGAATCTGGCATGGACGACTATCTCTCAAAACCGGTTGTTATTGAAGAATTACAGAAAAAAATTTCTTTTTGGCTTTCAAAATAATTTTAATGTGCTGAGTCGTTCATAGAGAGAAGTGAAAAGTATCAGGTAGATCAGAAATAATATCTGCGTCCCCAGTCGCTCAGGTAGTAAACTATTTTTTAGCTTAATCTCGCACTAAATGTGTTGGCTTTTTATGTTTATATAACTAATACTTGTTTTAATGCTTCCATCTTAATTCATGGTATAGCACTATAATAATCTATCAAAAGCTATATTTTTTGGATATTTAGGGTCAGAGTAAAAATACATCTCCACCTCATACGTAAAAATTTAATATTTTTTACTCTGACCACAAATGGCTTTAACCATCTAATAGTTTAAATCAATTTTAGTTTCCCAATAAGTGGTTTGTTCAGTATTTAACGGTTAGGGCGAAAGCTTTATTGATTAAAAGTATCCGTTAAATTGGGGGAGGTTCAGTTCAATCTATCCCTTATTATTTATTTGTCCCATTATTGTCCCTTATTATTTATTTGTCCTATTATTGTCCTGATAAATTTTAATCTCCCATTACATTTTATTGCCTCCCTCTTATAAAAAACTTTTTAGACTGTACATAAAACATACATTACATTAAAAAATTATACCGCTTATTTCAATTTAGTTACAGCTTGTAAGATTAATATAATTTTTAACTTTTTTTATTTTTTATATATAGATAGCAAGTTCTTTATTATGTAAACTTCTAACGCTCAAAAAAAAAGCCGTATACGATTATAATTCAGGCTCATATAAACTGCTCCTGAACTTATTAATCATATACAGCAACAACTATAAATGAGGAATAAAATGTTAAAAACTAAAAATTTAATTTCAACACTTGGCCTTTTATTATTAGCCGCTTCAAACATGGCAAGCGCATCTGATAATCAAGAAAGCATTACAAACAATGAGTGTATTAATAATGTTGGCGGTATGAGTTTTGATGCCGAGTTTGGCGAAGGTGCAAGTGCGATTACCAACTGCATCAAAAAACGTACTAAAGTAAAAGTTGTTTACCAGATAAACAAATTTTGTCGTGATAGCGTTTCGAACAATGACTGTTCAATCAAGCGTCCTTATGCATTGAAAAACATCAATAATGCTATTAAAGATTATGAAATTAACTACGGAATGAAACAGGGTCGTGATTATGAAATTGCTGCTGTTGTAACCAGTGGTGGTGGTCATCAGCTTATCAAGCAAAGTCGTAATGGCAACCAGTTTGAAGGTCAGGTTAAAGCATTGATGGATAAAGGTGTTAAATTTTATTTCTGCCAGAACACTGTTCGTGGTCTGACCAAAAAAGGTTTCATCTCTTCAGGCGATGCTACTTCTGAAATTATTCCTGGTGTTGAATTTGTAACTTCAGGTGTTGCTGCAATGCCAGATTTAGTTAGCCAGGGTTATATACTTATTCAACCATAAGTTTAATCTTTTTGCAGTATTAAAGCCTCATAGTGTTATCACTATGAGGCTTTTTTATGGCGGCAACTACTGATAACACGGCTATAAATTATAGCGCCACCATTCTCACGACCCTGCTCTCTCATTCACACACATATCTATAACTATATAAAGTAGCTTAGATTGATCATTTTTCAGCCCTTAAATAAATTAAATCAAGTCAAATCCTATTTTACTATTCTATACTTTCTTACCAGCCAAAAATCATATTATCAACTAATAGATTTTGCCCTTTATAATCACCTTGTGTTGTTTCAACAAAATACGCTTTTTTCTTGCTAAAACGATGAAATAAACTTTTAGCAGCCACACGGCCTTTTTCACTCGTCAAAAAACTAATAATTTTTTGTTGTGTATTAGCATCAATACGTCTGCTAATAGTAATACCTTGATTAGTCATTGCTTTGCTTTTTGCTAATACTTTTAAACCTTGACGGGTATTTTCATTCACTTTATTTTTGAAATAAGTATCACGTAAAATAGCCGCTTCACATTTTCCAGCCTTAAACTTAATCATCATTTCTTTAAAACCACCTTTATTTGTCACAAATCTTGGCTGTCGTACTTGATTTGGAAACATAGAATAAGCGCTTAGTGTCCCTAAGTGTGGAGATGGCAAAACACATACCTTTCGCGCTATGAGATCATCTTTTTTTTGAATATTAAAATTAGTTTTATTGGTTACCAATACAAACGACAACACACCTGGCAATTTTACTGAAGTATTAACATCAAGATTGTTAAGTCGCCATGCAACAAAGTGTGGACCATCAAAAATAAAGTCATATTCACCAGACTTCACCTTCTTCTTATATGCCATCCAATTACCAGGATGCTCATATTTCACTTCGGTTCCAACAATACGACTTAATTCGGCCACTAACTGGCCATATGTTGCTTTACCTTTTTCAGCCGACTCACGTGGTGGCGCCGTAAAAAGGTATTCAGCTGAAGCCGCTCCAATACTTAATGTAAAAATTAAAATACTAGAAAGGAATGGTTTTATTAAGAGTTTTGAATACTTCATTAGTCCAACTTAGTTATCTAAATAATCAGAAATAAGGCTTAGCAACACTAACGCCTCAACCTATTTGCATGCAGCAGTATATACTAAGTTAAGGGATTTAATTTAAACTTTCGTCAGTTTTTTTTACACACTGTTAGGAGTAAAATGACTATAAAAGTAAGGTTATTAAAGAGCTACAATTACGTAAAGATTAACCGGAGACAGACTAGCCTACCCCAATTATTTTTCTTTTAATTTTTATCGATATATTCGATGAGCCCATGTGGTAAGACCAGACACAACACTACCGAATGCATCACCGATTACTATATCTATATCGCCATAGTGAGAGCGTATCCAGTCCTCTATTACCGGCGATTTAGCGGTACCACCTGTTACATAGATAAGATCAGGCTTTGTCCCAGCCTGAACTTCTACTTCTTTCATCAAAGATACAAACGCCTTAAGTTCACGCTCTATCGATTCACGTAAGTCATTGCGAGATACAGGAATAACAAAATCCTTTTCAATATAGTCAAGTGGAAGCTTGATAGAATCTTGTTCTGATAAATTAATTTTAGCCAGTTCGGCACTTCGATTAAGTTGAAGTATTAAGCGTTCTTTCTGAAGTTTCTGGAAGCGTTGAAATTTATGCTTATCTTTTACTTGTGCAAGATAAGAAATAATTTCGCGTTGCGTTCGGGGAGATAAAAACTCTGACTGTACATTCACATCATTGATGGTGACAGCATTCCTGAACAATGTGCCTGGTATAGGCAAGCCATTTTCCAGCAGAGAGTCTTTACCAAAGTGGGGCATAATATTTTTTAAAGCCAATTTTATATCGAGATCGGTACCGCCAATTCGATCTCCGCTATGGCCGAGTATAGAGTCTGTTCTATCACTCGACTGGATATAGGATGGGCCCAGCTTAACCATTGAGCAATCCGTTGTACCACCACCAGCATCAAACACAAGTACGGTAAGATCTTCAGAAAGGCTACGCTCAAAATCAAGTGCCGCTGCCATTGGCTCCATCTGAAATTCAATATTTTTAAACCCTGCAGCAATGGCAGATCGTTCAATAATATTAAGCGCCTGTCTATTGCCTACTTCACCGCGTGTGCCATGAAAGTTGACTGGCCGCCCAAGAACAATATTTTCGATTTCCGATTGAGTACTGTTTTCTGCATTGTTTTTAATGTGAGCCATCATTCTGGTAATGATTTCCGAAAACAACTCAATGTGATTATTGCTAATATCAGCGCCCAAAAAAGACTTGGGAGACTTAACAAAGTAACCGCTTTGAGAGTCCTCAATGTGACTAAGTATAGCGGCTTCCCCGAATGCAAACTCACTATCTGAATATAACGCCTCATTCACCGACGAGTTCAGAAACGGTTTGTTATTCTGGTCTTTCAAACGCTGTTCGATCTCTCGACGCATAATGCCGCGCTCATAATTTTCGAGTTTGGCATCAGAGAAGACTTTAATAGATCTATCTTCTGCTTTAGCCGTTTTCAACTCAACATTATGTCGTTTTTTTGCGGCAGCGATTCGCGTTTGTAACTCGACCTGGTTAATTTTTTTGATAGTGACACTTTGGTGGGATGTGTACAAGGCAGAAGGTAATCGAGTGCTTTGTCCTTCAAGCGGAAGAAGAAGTGGTTCATTGTTCTTCCATACGCCAATCAAACAATTTGAAGTGCCAAAGTCTAAACCTGCGTACATCTAATTTTTTCCTCGTTATCGGTCTGTCGAAAATAAGAGGGAGATTATATCATTTTATAAATTTTTGATTTGTGGAAATTGAGATGATATAAGAATACGTAGTTAATATAAAAAGGGCTCTGACTCCTTTGATTCAAATCGCGGTTTTCCAGACATAACTCACCTCCATGTGAATTATTATGAATGTAACATCAGACTTTATATTAACAACACCAAATATTAGCAAAATCTATGTTCTGACCCTACTTAATTTGTTTTATTAAAACGGTAATTAGAAAGCTATATTTTTATAATCACTGTTTAAAAGTTGTCCTGCAACAATAGGCGGCTTTGCAATAGTAATCCCATCCAATAGGATTGATTTATCTTTTCCAGAGTTTGGCAAATACAATGGACAAACTTTAACCTTTGCTCCCAGTTTAATTAATATTTTTAGGTGCTGCTTTGCTGATGGGGACTTTCCATTAGGTCTTTTTATAGGCACACCTTTAACATTCTTGTCAGCCAAATCCCCTGCAGCACCACACAAAACTATGTTTACCTCTTTTTTGTGTTGTTTAATGCTCATTAGAGATATAACCATCGCCATTGCTTGTGTCTGTCCATTAGCAGAGTTTATTAACACATTTAACCCTTTTGCTTGTTCTGCATTGACAAGGTTCGGAACAAAAATGAATAGAGCGATTGCTATCGTAATAAATTTATATTTCATAGAGTACACCTTTTCGAAGATACCTCAGTTAATTAATGTTTTATGCTTTGCCCTGAGGTTTAAGCAAGGACATAATATTTTTTCGTAACTGGCTGCTTAGAATTAATAAGGATACTAAAAGAGCTCTGTAAAAGTACCTTATCAGGTACGATGATACTCTTGTCTTATAAAAACATCTCATTTTAAATATAGTTGTGACAAACCTGGGCGCAGAGATAGAATAAATAAAAGATGAACTAGCCTAATTATCATACAACTCGTTTATAGAAGTTATTAATATTTGTAAAATTAGTTTCTCAGGTAGTCGCAAATAAATAACAGGCCACAGTTGCAGTAATTATCCACAAAAAAATAGCTGTTAATGCTAAAGAACGTTTTGACATTATTAATAGATATATAGTTTTTATGAAAAAAGGCAGGTAACAGCTACAATCATCACTGTTACCTGCTAATTGCTACTAGCAACAATTTCCTTCTTTAACACCAGCTTTCTTTAAAATGCTGGATAAAGGACAAAAGTTTGTGAAACCGCTTTGAGCTAAATTAATACCCACAAATGCAGCTAAACCAATCCAGTTAGGATGAGCAAAGTGAGCAAGCGCTATACTGATTAATATCATTGTGCCAGCAACGATGTGAACAATTCGATCGGCAGTCATATTCTACTCCAGGGTTACATTTTATAAGATATTTGAAAATTAATTACATTCTGTTCAAGCTCAATGGTATTACCCGATCCGCTGTCAGAAACTATTTCATTGCTGAGTGCATGCACATAAGAAAACGATCCGTCAACACGCTTGCCTAATTTACGAGTTACGCCAAATGATAAATGGCTCTCTGTAATAGCAAGCGAACCAATATTATTATCAACATCCTCAGGCCCGATTGGTGATGCACCATAATTCAAACCAGCACGAATTGTGGTTTTTTCATTCAGTTTTTTCTGCACACCTAATGCAAAGACAACCTGATCATCCCACCCAAAGTTCATGGTAGTAGGCCCTGCAGGAGTATCAAAAGCTACCTGATCGAGAACATCAGAAAAACCAATATATTTAACATCCGCTTCAATTAATAAATTATTACCGGGTGTAAAAGCAATACCCAAACTCAAAGACTGAGGTGCATTCATGGTCATTGAATAGGCACCGGCTGTGGTATTCCAGTTAAATTCACTCATAGACTGTTCACTGACATAAGATGCACCAAACTGCATTAAATCACTGATCTTATAAATAAGGCCTAATGTAACACCCGTTCCATAAACCTGATTCTGAGGTAAATGCATTGCTGCGTTATCAATTGCCAGACTTTGATAATCAATATTAAGTGCTGCACCTAAAGCCAGCTTATTGTTTATTTGATATGAAAAACCCGGTGCAATTTTATAAAACTGTTTAGTAGTGACAACATTCTGATTACCAGCTGCTGACATAATATCGTCAAAATCAACACCCATACCAGACAAGCCTGCCATACCCATACCAAAAGTTACCTTCTCATTAATTTTAAATGCAACAGAACCTGACGGAACAAGGTATAAATTTGAATCACTCTCCACTCCATTCGCTTCACGCGGAGGATTAAGAAAACCAAAACCCATATCAAAACGAACATCTTCTATTTTAAGTAAAGAAAGCCCGGCAGGATTCATCAAAACAGCACCACTATCCTGAGGCGCTGCTACAATTGCACCAGCCATACCCCATTGAGTAGCTGTCACCCCCAGCATTTGATCCCCATTTGTGGCAAAGGTAAAAGATGCATTACTAATGATAGCTGCTGATACTGCCACTTTAATTATTTGTTTATTCATCTGTATTATCCTCAATCATTTTTACTTTTATTTTTAGAAATAAATACTCTTAACGAAGGCGATTTGAAATACCAGGCTGCCCTCTAAATGTTGCATGGCATGCAACACAGCCCTGAATAATATTCCCCATATAACGCGTAGCATTACTTACATCACCTTTATCTGCTGCTTCAGCTAAACGTAACGCATTGCCTTCAACTAAATCATTGAAACCAACAAGCGTAGAAAGTTTCGCGTCATTAACATCTTCTTTTGCCATGTAAGGAATAAGGCCACCAATTGGTAAGCGATGATTTGCTAAACGTCGTGCTGCATCAGCTGCTTGTTCTGTATTATCAGTTGCCAGAGCAGAAACAATACTCTGATAGTCAGATAAAACTTCATGCATAACCTGGCGTAATGTAAGTTGTTTACTACGACGGCTATGACCAGCTACTATTTTCATAAGCTGCATTTTTGTCATCTTAGACAAACCCTTTACTTGTTTTTGCAGGTCCGGTTTCATTAATGCAATATCGGACTGCATTACTTTTTTCATAGCCATCATTTTTTCTTTGCTCATACCATCTGCAGCATGTACAGAACTAATAGAAACCAGCAATGCTGTTCCAATCGTTAAATTTCGAATTATTTTTGTAGCTAACATAAGCGTAAACCCTTGTTTAAAGTAAATGACATATTTTTATTTCTGTTTAGCATCAGGTGGCTGTATGCTACCTTTCATACTAAATATCATGTGTTCAAAGAATGAAGCAGACATGTTTCTTTGTTATTTCAGGAAACCAGTAAAATGTAACAAATTGTTACAAGAGCACGATTAATGAGTGATACAGAGATCAAAATAGAAAAAATACTGATTGTTGATGACGATAAGGCCTTACGTGACCTGCTAAAGCGCTATTTATCTGAAAATGGTTATACAGCTCTGGCAGTAAATGATGGCGCTGAAATGAATAACCTGCTGGAACACACTGTTGTTGATCTTATTATTCTGGATCTGATGTTACCCGGTGAAGACGGTCTGACTCTGGCAAAACAGATAAGGAGTAAAGGAAACACTCCTATTATCATTTTGTCAGCACGAGGTGAAGAGGTAGATCGTATCGTAGGGTTGGAAGTAGGTGCCGATGATTATCTACCAAAACCATTTAACCCCAGAGAATTATTAGCCAGAATACGTTCTGTATTAAGGCGCAGTGTCACAATGAAGCAAGAAGTTGCTTCCGATGATAATATTGATGCTGATGAAATAGTATTTGGTAGTTATCGCATGCTGTCTCAATCAAGGCAGTTATTTCACAATAACGAAGAGCTAACACTAACAACTGGTGAATTCACATTATTAGATGTCTTTGTAAATAACCCTAACCGCGTACTTAACAGAGACTCTCTGTTACAACTTCTTAAAGGTTATGAGTACCAGCCATTTGATCGCAGTATCGATGTGCGCATTACACGCCTGAGACGAAAAATAGAACCTGACCCTTCCAAACCTATTTATATTAAAACTGTCTGGGGTGAAGGTTATATATTTACCCCTACCCCCAAAGAAAACTAAAATTTATGAAGTTGCCAAAAACACTGTTTGCAAGAACTGTCACTGTCATAGCCACTTTTTCATTCGCCTTTTTATTATTCGCATTAAGTGCTATCAGTTATTTTATATTAGTTCCTATTGGCAAACAGTCAGCTGATGACCTCGCAGCATTAATGGTTTTCAGCGCCCAAACATTGACAGAAACTTCAGCGGATAAAAAACCTCAATTTGAACAACAGCTGCTTAATAAATATCAGCTTCGCGTTACAAAAGATCAAGAGCTTGAAATACTATCTTTTAAACCCTTACCTTATTATTATTTTTTAGAATTATCACTTCAATCACGAACCGAAAAACCTGTACAACTAAAAATATCAAAAAATGATAAAGGCTCTAAATGGTACTGGGCAGATTTGAATATTAATAATAAAACAATAACGATAGGCTTTCCTGAATCCCATATTAATGCACAGCCACCCGTAGTCTTAATATTACTTTTAGTTGTTGGCGGGCTTGCCATATTCGTAACAGCAACAGCATTAGTACGACACTTAACAATACCTTTAGAAAGCCTGTCTCAAAGTGCATTACGTATCGGTGAAGGCGAAGAACCAGAGCTCATACCAGAATCCGGCCCATATGAACTGGTTACACTAGCAAAAAGTTTTAATAAAATGTCATCCCAGGTAAAAGAATTATTAAGTAATCGCACAACTTTACTCGCCGGCATTTCTCATGATTTAAGGACACCATTAGCACGCATACAGCTGGCAGTAGAAATGCTCCCGGATGATGCCGACCCTGAAATCGTAGATGGAATACGCGGAGACGTCGATCAAATGAATTGCCTTATCGGCCAGTTTCTTGAGCTCAGCAAGGTACTTGAAAAAGGCGAACGACATACTATTCATATCCCGGAAGTACTTGAAGAGCTGGTCAATTGTAGTCGACGCGGAGGTGCAATTGTTAACTGGCAAACCGGAGAGGCATGTAGCGTTATCAGTAACCCTCTTTCATTACGACGCATAATAATTAATTTAATGGAGAACGCAGTACGCTACAGCAATGGCAAACCCATTGATGTCGAATATCACTGCGGTAAAGATGTCGTCATTAAAATCAAAGACAGAGGACCCGGTATTCCAGACGGAGAAAAGGAAGCTATTTTCAGGCCATTTTATCGGCTTGATCAGTCCAGGAATATTGAAACAGGTGGTACAGGTCTTGGCCTCAGCATTGCACGCCAGCTCGCTGAAATTAATAAAATAAAAATTCACCTGCATGACAGAAAAGAAGGTGGCACAGTGGCTGAAATAATCATACCGGCAAACTAATTTGTAAATAATAAATTAAAAACTATCAGGTCAATTACTCTCTGAGCCATTTTTCTATATTATTACTTTAAGTCGTGCCCGTTAAGAGCGACCGACTTCGAAGAAAATGGAGCCGGAAAACAATTTTACTGATATCAGAAAGAATTGAGATCTGACCCGAATGGCACTTACTTAAAGAAAAATGTTAAAAGTACCCGTCATTCCGGTATGATTTTGAGCCGGAATCTAAAGGCTTTAGACTCTGGATTCCCGCTAAAAGCATGCGGGAATGACGAAATACCCTTAAGTAAGTGCCATTCAGATCTGACCCCGATTATTATCGCCTTTTTATTTTATAATTTAACTATGGACTCGTTGAAAAACAAATTCCTGTGAGTGAAATAAAAGTATCACCATTCGTTTGTAGCAAACGAATGGCCCCATTAGCATATACATCAACCCTATCAGTTACTTGCCCGGTGTCACCAGTGTTAAAGATAAGTATTGCTGGAGGTCGAAAAGTTGGAGGTAAAATTGCAATATCCACTCCTGCTGCACCTGCATAAGAAATAAGACCTCGCAAACAGACACCGTCGCCAGTTTTTCTATATTGCCCCGACTGATAGTTAAAACCATAATTTGTAACACCCGTTTCAAAAATTAAATCAGTCCATTGTGAGTTCGGTGTGCTTGTATGCATACTTAAACCTTGTACTTGATATATTCTATCTCCGTCATTGTAGTTGAGGATAAAGCCTACAGTTGCAGTAACAGCTTCACTGGGAAACGGTCGAGAGGTTCCCTTACCAAATTGCGCTTTGTATTCCACCCATGCATCGGCAGGAGGAACATAATTTGAAACTAGGTAATACCACCATGTACCATCGCCAGTAATAACAGCACCAGTGGCATCCATTAATTTAACAGCCAAATAAATAGAGCCTGTTGTACCACCAGCTAAGCGTCTAAAAGCACCTTTGACTTCGTATGTTTGATTATGATCAATTGTAATAATGTCGTCACTGGTTGCCCACAATGTTTGATTTTCATCATTCTGAACGGCTTGAGAACCGAACGGAGCAGTAACATTAACTATCTGCATAGTACTCGTTGATAAAACAGTATCAACACTCCATCCAGTAGAGCCATTAGAGAAGTCGGCATTACTTGCAAAGTTTGTAACTTTTTTAGCAAAAGTCGTATCAGTTTCTGATTTTGTATAATAGCTGGCATCATGATTATGATTATTGATATCTGTTACATTCATTTCTACATTAGCCGCATTTGAGTTTACAGCACTTCTAACGTCGTTAAGTTGAGTTGCTGTCAGTGTAGAACCAGATACGAATTCATTTGGTAATATATCTGCCGAATTTGCTGAACCTATAGCCAGTAAAAGAAATAGAGCCAGGCAAGCTCCAGCAGAATACTTTGTAACGATATGTTTATTCATGGTTAATTTCCTTATTACTATTTTGAAAAATTAATGATAAATATTCTTAAAGTCCTAAGCTACAATTATCAAGTCTTGAAGTACCAAGAACACAATCATTAGAGTCAACATTTGAATCAGGTTCGCCGCCGGAACCACAAGCTGTTACTAAAAATAAAAAACTACTGATAAAAATTAACTTTAGAGAAAGACAAGATAGGTTCTTCGTTCTTTGCAGGTGAGTTTTCATGATAATCTCCCTTTTATATGTAGTGACTAAATTGTACTCCTAAAAAAGCGATGTATATGGGTTTTAATTTATCCTGTAATATTATTCGACAGAATTAAAGAGAAAGATCATTTTAATTTATATTAGCAGCGTCAAATATTAGCCAAAAGGTGACGAAGGGAAATACTTTAATCCCTCTGCCACCATTAATTGATGAGCTATATTAGACGTGAACTATATTAGAAAAACTTATTCTCTGGCCTCAATTATTTTAATATTAGAGACTAAGAATATTAGAAACAATTATTCCCTGACCCGGTTTTCTCACATCAAACTTGGAACACCACGCTTAAATGAAAAGTAGAACGATCTCACTTAACAGATAAACGAGAGTTTTATCAAATGTTAGATTACAAAGGAGACGTCTATTTACACAAAAAACTATCTCAGTGGGAAAATTATTATAACTTTCTTAGACCACACTCAGCACACATGGAAAAAAATACCTTATGAAAAACTCAAACAACGTATGTTAGGATAGATTATGAACGTCAACCAAAGTCAGGCTATAGACACTCTGACCCCTTTATTTTAAGCCAAAAACAACTCCCCTTTCCAATTTCACTTTTAACTCCAATTACACCCCCCATCAGTTCAATCAGATTTTTACCAATAGCTAATCCTAATCCTGTTCCTTCAATCTGAGAATGTTCTGATTCAATACGTTCAAAAGGCTTAAATATATTATTTTGTTGTGCCGATGTTAATCCTGAGCCTGTATCTGTTATGGAAATATAATGTATATTTTCATCCATAGGTGAATGGTCAATAATTATTTTTCCATTTTCATTATTGTATTTAACAGCATTAGATAAAATATTTAGCAGTACCTGCTTAAAGCGTATTTTATCTACATTGATGGTGATATCAGAAGTACTAACTTTGTTCTCAATTAGAATTGAGCGTTTATCTGCCAGAGGCTCAATAAGAGATAGACTATCATCTATTAATTCATTCAGGTTATGTTTTAGAATAGACAGCTCTACCCTACCTGATTCTATTTTTGATAGATCCAGTATTTCATTGATCAAGCCTAGCAAATAATTACCTGCACTAATGATTTCATGAATATTATCTTTCGTTTGATCATCCTTCACATCCATACTCATAAGTTGAGAGAATCCAAGAATAGCATTTAGTGGTGTGCGCAATTCATGGCTCATACTAGATAAAAAATCTGACTTGGCCTGGTTGGCATGGTCAGCGTCTTCCTTGGCATGAAGATATTCTGAAGTACGCTGTTGAACACGCTCCTCTAGTTCCTCATTGGACTTCTGTAGTACTTGTTCAACTCGTTTACGCTCACTTATATCACGAACAATAGCGATAAAATGTGGCTCTTCATTAGGTAACTGAATATATTGTAAAAAGACTTCTACAGGGACATGATGCCCAGACTTATGTTTATGGACAGTTTCAAATGTGGTTTTTGTCTGATTACCATCAATCAAAGGTGAAATAATGTCGAGAAATTGTGCTTCACTTATATTTGGTTTAATGTCAGAGGGTGTCATTTCTATCAGCTCATCGATACCATATCCTATTTGATCAATTCCGCCTTGATTGACATAAAAGAAATTGAGTGAATCCGCCTTAAACATAAACACGCAATCCAAGGTTTCATCAAGGGTTGCCTTAAAACGTTTAATATCTCTTTCTGCTTGTTTCGATTTAGTCATGTCTTCGACAACCGACCAAATAAAGTCAACGCCTTCATGTTTGACGAGCCGCCCCTGCAATCGAACGGGAACAAGATGCCCATCAGCATGGATATAATCTTTTTCATAAGGGCCATATTGGCCAATATCATGTAAGCTTTGTAGCTTCCGCTGTTCTTCTTCCTTGTAATCAGTTGGCGTAATATCCAAATAACTCAGCTGGTAGATTTCTTTAGCTGTACGACCTAGAATCTTTTCAAATGCTGGGTTTACAGCAATTATTGATCCATCTACGTTTGTCAGCGCAAGCCCAGTTGGCAATGCCTCAAATAAAACACTATTGAAATCCTCGCAATTAATCACTTTACTCCCCCAGCATTACTAAACATGAAAAGCTCTACACTAAACAAAATTAGAAATATTTAGCCTGAATTAAATCCATATGAATAGAGCGATATTTTTTATATTTTTTATATTTTTTATATCATAGCTCTTATCCACACAAATAGTAAGTGTATTAGCTAAGCTATTCTTTCTACTAGTTTAGGAGTTCAAATTCATAAACAAAAGACACAAAAAAACCGCTATAAGCGGCTTTTTTCATTCTAAATATTCTGTACAATATATAAAGAAATTTGTGACAAATGCTAATATTAAGATTCTCATTTGTCACCGACCCCTTTCATTTTTTACTTTTAATTTATTATTACTTCTTTACAATAGCCACTCCAATATTGATAGCAGATTACCACTATGAGCCAACTACCCAACTGCCCTGAATGTAACTCAGAATATTCGTATGAAGACGGTAATATGTACGTTTGCCCGGAGTGCGCACATGAATGGTCAAAAAATGAGGGTACCGAAGCCGACAACTCAGTCAAAGACAGTAATGGCAATATTTTACAAGATGGTGATACCATCACCGTAACCAAAGACTTAAAAATTAAAGGCTCTTCTTCTGTCGTCAAAGTGGGCACAAAAGTCAAAAATATCCGATTGATCGACCCTGCTGAAAACGCCGATCATGATATAGCTTGTAAAGTACCCAGCCTGGGCGCCCTAAAACTAAAATCAAAACACGTCAAAAAAGTATAAGAAGATAACGGTTAGCAGTCACGCTTAAGCTACTTGTTAGCAATATGCTGATTGCTTATCCCACATGATTGTTTCAAGGCGTTCTGGCATTTGGTAAATTGCAATTGCTTGTTTGGCGTCTTTCGCTGGTGTTTTTCTTGTGGATTTTAAAAATGCATGAATAATTATTAAATTACCGTCTTTTGATTTAGAAAAAAGCACCCTCGCTGATTCTTTACCATTATCAACTCTGAGTTTATAAATAGTGCCTTTATATTTCCAAATTTTAGAATTTAACGTTTTAAGGTGTTTACCATGATAAACATCTCCATGCTGCACATAAGATTGAAAT
>JAUVDT010000032.1 GCA_030595185.1 Gammaproteobacteria bacterium | reverse complement strand
AATCATTGAACGCCTCGGTGAAAGTAAAGGACCTGAAAGTACGTTTTTTGCTTTTGCGAATACGGTTGCTTCGCGCAGTTTTTCTCGTGATGCCGATGGACAAGGTTGGTTAGGCGTTAAGTTTCAATCATCACCTTGCAGCGAACCTTCGCAAATTGATATTCACGTTCACCTTCAAGGTAAAAAAAGCAGTGAAGATCAAAAAACATTAGGCATACTCGGCCTCAATCTAATTTATGGTGTTTTACATTATCATCAGGACCCAGAAAAATTACTTAAATCTTTAATGGATGAATTGTCATACGATTTTCTTGAAATCGATATGATTGATTTTTCTGGCCCTGCTTTTGAACAAGTCGACAATCGTTTAATGGCTTTACGATTAGTTGAGTTAGGCATGACACATGGTGCAATGTTTAATGCAAAAGGTGAGATCGTTCATTTGGCCGATGTGCTTTATAAAAAAGCGGTACTCATTGAGCGCAGTCGATTTAACCCACCCACATTATTGACTATCGATATGCTTGATTGCGCGCAGAAAAAATTCTTAGATGAACATGATATCTCTGAGGATGAGATGGTCGTTATATCTGAAATGACCTTACACAATTTAAAAGATGGCGACGACATCAATGCTAAAGATTTTTTACAACGCGCAGACATACTGTGTGCTTTAGGTAAAAATGTTCTCATCTCAAATATGGGCGAATATTATCGCCTTGCAGATTACTTATTCCGTTGCACACAAAAACCAATGGGCATAGCACTTGGCATCCCTACCTTAAAAGAAATTTTCACTGAAAAATATTATAGAAACTTAGCCGGCGGTATTCTTGAAGCATTTGGTCGCTTATTCAAATATGAACTCTGTCTCTATGTTGCACCTTGTACTAGCAACAAAAACAATACATTAACAAACACCGACAACTTTGAGCCTGAAGATAACTTAAAACATTTATATAAACACCTGCAAGACAACAACTTTATTCGCCCATTAAATAGCATTAATAAGAACTATCTCAGCATACATTCGCATAAAGTACTTGAAGAAATAAGAAACGGAAATAAAGACTGGGAAAATAAAGTACCTGAAAAAGTTAAAGAAGTAATAAAAGAAAATAAACTTTTCAATTTCCAGCAATAAAGTTTACTGACTCAGACATAACCTCACAACTTGAAACATGAGTTCATAAACAACCTAACAAATGACTACAAACAGTACGAAGCGGCCATAAATATCAAAATCTTTCACCGCAGAGACGCAGAGGGCGCAGAGGAAAAACAAAGAAAAACATAACTGTGGTCTTTATTCTGAAACAGCCTATATACATTGCTTTCCCTAAATAAGTTATATATAAAAGGTTTTCTCTGCGCCCTCTGCGTCTCCGTGGTGGGTTTTATCTTTTGATGTTTATGGCCGCTTAAGGATGTTTTGCGACATTCGAATTATCAGGTGACACCTGAAGGTTTTAGTGATTCTGTCAGATCAAGCCCCCTTAAAATAGTTCATATTGATCCTGAATAACTGATTTCATGCTAGTACCTATAACAGAAAGAATCGCATCTGCAATTGGCGTTAATTGTTTTTCAATATAGTGTTCATAATTTAATGCCGACTTATGGCACTCTAATGTTTCCGGCCCATTAACTGTCATCACGTATTCAATCCAACTTGCACTTTTATAACGTGATATCAGACCTGTTTCTTTAAATACCTGCTCTGCCTTAATAGCAGCTTGTGCATGTGGAGGTATATTCTTTTGATAGTCCTTTAATGCTTGCCTCAAACGTTTTCTATAAACGAGCTGATTATCAAACTCACCTGCTTTTAATTTAGCAACAATGTCTCTGATATATTCAGCATATGCTTCTTCATTAAATACCCTTTCATACAGTTCTTGCTGAAAGTCTTTTGCGAGCTGAGTCCAATCAGTACGAACTGTTTCCAGCCCTTTAAACTTTATAACTCTATTACCTTCGTCATCCTCTACCATTCCTGCATAGCGTTTTTTACTGCCTTTAACTGATCCCCTGATAGTTGGCATGAAGAACTTTATGAAATGCGTTTCATATTCCATTTCAAGATAAGATTTAATACCGTATTCAGCTTCTAATGATTGTTGCCAGAATTTATTAATATGAGAAATGAGCTGTTGACCAATTGCATCTGCTTTCTTATTTTCAAATCGTTTACCTAATGCAACAAAAACCGAATCTGTATCACCATAAATAACTGAATAACCGGCATCTTCAATTAAATCTACTGTCTGCAAAATAACGTCATGACTGCGTTTAGTAATTGAACTGGTCAAACGCGAATCATGTATTCGACAACCCGGTGTGCCCAACACACCATAAAATGAATTCATGATTATTTTTATAGCTTGAGATAAGGCTTTATTCTTTTCTTTTTTAGCTTTATCTCTGGCCTGCCAAAGGTGTTTGATGATGTCAGGTAAAATGTGTTCCGACTTTGAAAAACTAGCACCGTCATATCCTTCAATCGTTTCGCCACCTTCTTTATTAAGCGCAGCGATACGCCCATAAGGATCAACCTTAAATGTACGGATAATACTGGGATATAGACTTTTATAATCCAGTACCAAAACACTGTCATGCATACCAGGTACCGAATCCATCACATAACCACCGGGAGCCGTCAGCCCACTTTGATTATCACCAATATTTGGTGCGACGTAACCTTTACGGTGAAGACGAGGAAGGTACAAATTATCAAATGCTGCAACTGAACCGCCCACCCTGTCCATTTCTAGCCCTGTTAAACGTGCACGTTCAATTGCAAAGTTAATCAGGTCGGTATGCTCAAATATATCCCAGACTAACTGACAGTCTTCTAAGTTATAGGCCGCTAGTGTTAATTTTTCTTCTTTAAATTGTCGGCGTATTTCTTTGGCTTTGTATAAAGGGTCATGATTGTCAGTAGCATGTATCAACTTGCCTCTACCTAACAATTCATTACCAACAAAATCTAATGCAAAACTACTAAATGAATACGTAGCACTCTTTAAGGTATCTATACCATCGAGCACCACACGGCCGGGGATCATTAAAAAGTGTCTATTGGCATCATTTTGTTGTTGTCGCCAATAGGCTTTCGATCGTTGTCGCCCAATAAGTAAAGGTACTCTTAGTTGATCTGCTTTTTTCTGCAAGAATCTAAAGTCGAAATTGATAACATTCCAGCCAGTAAAAATATCAGGGTCTATTTTTTCTACCCAGATTAAAAACCGTTTAAGTAATGTAACTTCACTTTCCAGAAACTCAATATTTTCATCTGCGGCCTCATCTGGCTTACCAACAATCAAGACACGTTTTATATTATTAGCAACAAAGGCAATAGAAAACAATTCATCTGTTTGGTAGTCAGTTTCGATATCGAATGACATCACTGTAAATTCAGGCTGATATTCTTCTGGAGTAATTCGTGGATTAAAAACAACATCAGACAATTCGTTAATATGAAGACCGACTGGCCCGGTTAAAAATCTCTCTGTTAAATACCGTTCCGGCACACGTATATCAGATTCCAAACAACGAATATTGTTTTGCTGTAAAATATCTCGCGCCCGATAGAAGTGTTGTTGTGACTGAAAATACACGCCAGCCATTGGCTCAGAATCGAAACTTTTTAATTCAAGCTCTTTTATTTCTACAAAGAAACTTTTCTGCAGTAGCTTATTCGCCTCAATCAAATCTTTTTGACGAATAAAGAATAGAGGTTTTTGATTAGTAATAACGACTTTAACGGGTGTTGATTCGGTTTTGAACCACAAATCAAGCTGGACGCCGTTATTGGTATCATAGGACTGACGAGTTAATAAGAAGGCATTAAACACAAAGAATAAAAGACTGTCGGCTAGAGTCTTTTAATTTTAGCATTTACTTGGATTTATAAATACCACCTTTTACCCACAAAAAAGGCCTATAAAATATAGGCCTTTTAAGCTACAAATTGATTAACTTAATTACGATATTAATACACAAGCACCACCATTACATGATGATAGCTCTTTGACTGTTATTTCAGTTCTTATTGATGGTGAACTTGTATTATAAAACACCTTGGAAAAAACTTGCTTAACCAAACCAACACCTGGACAAAATGTATTAATCAGGTCATTTGTTGTACCCAGCGTATTTCCAGAACGGTGCCTTGCCACTTTTATACAACCCGTAAAGCTGCCTGCTGGCACTGTAACTGACTGATTTACAGAAAGGAGCGATGATGTTTGTACGGTATAAGCATCGACTGCACCATTTGACGATACAACTGTCGCATCTGAACCAAACGTTTTACCAATTTCCATATTTTCTGTTCGACTAATAAGCCCATTGTTTATGATTTGCGTATTAGTGACAGCAAGTGAACTATTATCATGTGATTTAAACTCAACAAAAAGTAACTCTGGACCCGAATTATCTACCATAATAGTGTTGTATTTAATACGATTAGTGTTTAAGAGGCGTTCGCGCGTATAACTAACCCGGCCTGATACTGAACGATCAAATATTCTGATTTCCGAATCATATTTGTTTCGTGTATCAGTCACTGCAAATGTTTTTTGCGAAAAAGTATGACCAAAGTCACGGTAACTGTATGTGGTCACAGATGGAATAATATGAACGCTGCTAGAACCATCACTTAAGTTGATTGTTAAATTGCCTGCGCCATCATCAACAATTGATGTTACACCCACACCTTCATCTCCAGCGACACCTGCCGTACCGGGCTCACCTTGAGGACCTACAACACCACTCGCTGAAAGCGTTGAAATTTGAGTCACTACTTCTGCAAAGTTTGCATTAACTTGATTGGCATCTGCAGGTGTACCATTTGAGAAACTATGAGGTACGTTATCACCGACTGCAGCCAATGCTGGAAAAGAAATTATGCTTGTTAACGCGATAGTTAAAATTGTTTTTTTCATTTTATTATTTCCTATAAATGTAATCTGTAATTTTTATTATTGATTATTCCAATTAGAAGTACCCCAGACCATCGTCCCCCAATCTGAGTTATTTTCAAAATTCGTATTAATAAAGACACTAACTTCCGCCGGATCACTCAGCGTGACATTAATTGCCACTGTAAGCTCAACCGTAGCTGCATTTTCAATAAATTCAGCAGGCGGTAATTCAAGTTGTAATGTTACCGTTGTTATTTGTGATATTGTTTCAGTCGTTATTTCAATACCATCGCTAGCATTTCCATTGGCATCAAGCGCCAACAATAAATTGAATAAATTAATTGCCCAGTTATCATTAATTCTGGAAGACCTTTGTGTATTCACCGATCTAGTGACACTGGCTGTTTGTTCTAAATCTAATGGTGTTAAAACACCTCTACCATAGGACTCACCCACAAAAACATCACCGATATAAAACTTAACAACTTCTCCTTCTAAGTATTTAAAAGAACCTGCTGCATCTGTCACACCATCTTGTGTATTTGTTGCATACCTAAGACCTGTAACGATAGGAGTTGTGAAAATACCTGTAGATACTGGATTATTTTCTGCAGGGGATTCTGAAGATGAACACCCGTATAAGACAAGACTCCCTGTAATTGAAAGCACTTGAATCAATTTTTTAATGATTCTCATGTTACTGCCCTTAAATAGAATAAGATTATTTTTTTATATGTATCTTTTTTGATACTGAGGCAATAATAACAACAGATGATTTTATAAAAAATAACTAGAAACTAATATTTTGTGAACTAAATCCCATAATTATATGGAATCAGACAAGTGGCTTGCATAAAACTCAGGGTTTCCCCTAGCTTTGTCAGCTTTACTTACAGATTAAATTTTATTACTTTTTCAAATTATATATTTTTCAAAAAAAAACCTCTTTCATTGAAAGAGGTTTTTTACTTTAGAAATTACTGCTGCAAATATACGTAAACCATACTCATTTGCTAACTCCTATTTTTCATTTAATTAAGCAGCTTCTTTTGTTACTTCACCGGAGGCCAACCATTTCTGCAAGTCATCCAAACCACCGATGCGAGCACCATTACGAAAAATTTGCGGGTACGTTGCAACACCACTTGCAGCACGCAATGCACGCTCACCAATTTCAACACCGGCTGTTACCTCTTCAAACGGCATATCATTTTCTTTAAGCAGCGCTTTGGCTTTGTTGCAATACTCACAGCCTGTCTTACTGAACATCATGATGTCTGCTGGAATCTCTGCATCAAAATCTATGTACTCAAGCATAGTATCTGCATCAGACACTTCAAACGGGTCGCCAGCTACGTTTCGCTCAATAAACATCTTCTCAATCACGCCATCTTTTACTAACATTGAATAGCGCCATGAACGTTTACCAAAACCTAAGTCATTTTTATCAACCAACATACCCATGCCGTCTGTGAACTCTGTATTACCATCGGGTATGAAAGTAATTTCATCCGCATTCTGATCTTTTTTCCATTCGTTCATAACAAAAGTATCATTAACTGAAACGCAAACTATTTCATCAACGCCGTGCTTTTTAAACACAGGTGCCAGTTCGTTATAGCGAGGTACATGGCTTGATGAACAAGTCGGTGTAAATGCACCAGGTAATGAAAATACAATTACTGTCTTGCCTGCAAAAATATCATCAGTAGTTACATTTATCCAATCATCACCCTGGCGTGTTGGAAAAGTAACTGCTGGTATCTTTTGACCTTCTTTATGCTCTAACATGTTTAAATCCTCTGTCTCTAATATTTATTTGGTTGAATTTGTTTGGTTGGATTCTTTGGCTCTGTTCTCAACCGTTGAATCTAGTTTACGCAACAACCGTCAATAGGTAAATTTAATTGTTTTAATCATATCGATAGTATTTAACTATCAATATGATTATGGAATTTATGCCGCCTCTTTTGCCATGCCTTTCGCATAAATACGCGTTGGCTGCTTAAGAGTCACTAATTCTTCTGAGCTTGTCGGATGAATGGCAACTACACTATCAAAATCAGCTTTTGTCGCTCCCATCTTGATTGCTACTGAAAACCCTTGCAGCATCTCATCAACACCATCACCAATTAAATGCAGGCCAACCACCTTTTCATTATCACCCGCACAAACAAGCTTCATAGCCGTGGTAACAGGCTTTTCTGATAGTGCATAGCGCATTGGGGTGAATTGTGTCTCGTAGATACGAAGTAATCCGTACTGACTTTGAGCTTCAGTCTCTGTGAAGCCAATAGTACCAACTGGCGGATGTGAAAACACCACACTAGGAATCAGCTTATAGTCGAGTTTGCTATTGGGATTATCGTTAAACAAACGATCAGCTAGCTGTCGACCCGCAGCAACCGCCACAGGTGTTAAAGGTGATTTACCAGTGACATCACCTAAAGCGTAGATGCCTTCAATATTGGTATTCTGATAATCATCAACGGGAATAATGCCATTTTGCTGCATTTTCACGTCTGCTACCTGCAAATTAAGATTACGCGTGTTGGGAGAGCGCCCTACAGCCCATATCACGGCATCAAAACCGTCTATATTATCGTCAGTAGACGAACACACTGAAATACCATCTTTTGTTTTCTCCAACGCATTAACCTGAGATCCCAACCGTATAGAAATACCTTGATCTCGCATCGATTTCTCTAAAACATCGCCGATCATGCTGTCAAAAGTAGGAAGAACCTTTTCATCCATTGCTATTAATGTGACTTTGGAACCTAAAGCACTCATCACACCACTTAATTCCACACCAATATAGCCCGCACCAATAACTGCAATATTATTCGGTTGTTTCTCTAAAGCAAAAAAACCATCTGATGTTATACCCAGCTCTGCACCGGGTACTGATGGAACCATTGGCTGGCCGCCAGTTGCGATAACAATATGATCAGCTGTAAAAGTATCTCCATTTACTTCAACACTGTGTTTATCAACAAAACTAGCCATACCCTCAATGCGAGTAATACCTGACTCATCAACATAGCCGTCCCAATATTGGATAATATCCTCAACATAATGATTACGGCCTTGTACCAGTTTGTCCCAATCAAATGATGGCTTTCCGACATTGATACCAAAACCAGCCGCATCATGAACAGCATCTGCGATATGTGCCGCTGTCCACATCACTTTTTTAGGCACACAACCCACATTGACACAGGTTCCACCCAAACGAGAAGATTCGATAATAGCAACACGTTTACCCAATTTAGCTGCTACTTCCGCCACAGCCAAACCACCACTTCCACCACCAATGGCTATTAAATCAAAATGCCTATTCATAATTCACTCTCATCGTTAATTGTTAAAATTTATTGAACCTGACATTATGATAGACAAAATCTAACTATAGGTGAAATTGATAATTTGTATCTTATTGATAGCTTTTTACTATCTATGATTTATAAGACAGATAAACCGACTTTACGATTGCGGCAATCGTATACACATTTCCTTACAAGAAATTATGTTTTAGTCACTCCTGTTAAGGAATAAACTCATAACTTCACCTGTTATTGAGCTGGCTCAATTGATATTTTTTTAGAGATGGCAGAAACTAACAAGATGAATAAAAGACTGATCTTTTTATTGGGCTTTCTTTATTCGCTAAACGCGATAGCGTTTGATAATGACTATTCTATTAATCGAGTTAACTTTAACTCAGAAAACTTTCTTGATATCAATAGTGTTCAACCTGATGAAACAGCAAATGAGCAATGGTATCGGTCAGAAAATGGGGTGCGTATAACCGCTCATAGCTTGAGTGGTGACTTGTTATACAGCAGTACTGAAATCAAACTTAAAAATACTCTTTCTGATCTTATTAATATTCGTATCGAATTAAAAGAAGAAAGTTTTTATGTAGACAAACCACACCAGTCCCCTTTGTTTGAACTTGAAGTCATGCCATTTGATAACGATATCAGTATTTCATTGATCAACTCTATCGATTATCAAAAAGCTGAAAGCGATATTGGGCTAGCGATAACTCTAGGACAACGTACAGGTAATTTTTTGCGCGTAAAAGAGTTGATTATCGACCCGTTGTTTAATGATAAAAACTCAGACCCTTCTATCGATCAAGCGTCATACGATAGAAACCAACACATCCTAAGCATAGAGTCTGCCTATTACTGGAATGAAAAAAGCAGTGCCCGTTTTTTCATCAGTGACTTGTCGACAATGATATTTAACTTCGATGACCAGATCACTCATTTTATACACAGTGGCCATCAATACGATGCCTATGTTAAATATCAAAAAAACAAGAATGAAGCATGGCGATTTGAGTTTAAAGGCTTTCGCACTGATAAAACGCTAACAACAGACACTAGCAATCAAGTCCAGCAACTCAATTATGACTCAATCAATCTGAAATGGCTGATCAGACAAAAACAACCTTATCAATACAGTTTTGGAATTCGTGATGATTATTTTACCAACGATATAAATGATGCTCTCAATAGCAGCAACAACATCAATTACAGCTTTAAAACAACACAAATTTATTCAACCGTGCAACACGCTTATAATGACAACAATGAATGGGGTATTGGTATTTATATCGGCCTGACTCGAGAACCGTATGACGTTGAACAAACAGATACGGCCATTTTTTCCCATCTTTATCAGAGTCAGTTAAGACTCTCCTGGATCATTAATTCTAAAAACAAGAAATCGCATTTTAAAATTCATGGCTCACTGAACCTTGATGATATCATTGATGACCCTGGTGATGGATTAGGAATAACTTACCAGTCTACTTTTTAATTTTACCTAATGAGAATCATGACTTCTAAACCTGCCCTTATAGAAATGATTAGAAACCTGATAGAAACGCCATCTGTCAGCTGCGTATCACCATCACTGGACATGGGCAACCTGGCCGTCATCGAACAACTTGCTAACTGGTTACAACCGCTGGGTTTTAAAACCGAAATACAAAAACTCAAAGATCCTAACAAGGCAAATTTAATTGCGACACTGGGCTCAGGTTCTGGCGGTTTGGTTTTGTCTGGCCACACCGACACCGTACCCTGTGATGAGAGTCTGTGGTCATCCAGCCCATTTAAAGCCACCGAAAAAGACAACCGGATTTACGGCCTGGGTACAGCTGACATGAAGACATTTTTAGCTTTGGCAATTGAAGCAGCCACCAGCTTTGATGCTAGCCAGTTTCAACAGCCTTTAATAATTATCGCCACTGCCGATGAAGAAACCAGTATGGCCGGTGCTAAGGCTATTGCTGATGCAGGCTATCCCAAGGCTCGCTTTGCCGTTATCGGTGAGCCTACCGGCTTAAAACCCATCCGTGCTCACAAAGGCATGATGATGGAAGCCATACGCCTTACCGGGCAAGCCGGGCATTCCAGTAATCCTGCCCTGGGTCACAATGCGCTTGAAGCCATGTACCTCGTCATTGGTGAACTAATGAAATGGCGTGAAGAACTACAAGCCAAACATAAAAATCCATTTTTTGAGATACCCGTACCAACTATGAATTTTGGACATATTCATGGTGGCGATAATCCCAATCGAATTTGTGGCAGCTGTGAATTGCAAATTGATATTCGGCCGTTACCCGGTATGAAGTTAGAAGATTTAAGAGTGGAATTAAAACAACGCTTAAAGGCATTGTTAAAAGACCAAAATATTAAACTAGAAACCATTCCGCTATTTGAAGGCATCGCCGCGGTTGAAACATCGGCAGAATCTGAACTGGTAAAAATGTGTGAAAAACTAACCGGTCACACAGCGGCATCCGTTGCTTTTGGGACTGAAGCGCCTTTTTATAAACAGATGGGCATGGATGCCGTCATTCTTGGCCCCGGTAGCATAGATCAAGCTCATCAACCTGATGAGTTTATTGAATTAGCCAGCATTAACCCAACCATTGAAATATTAAAACAACTCATTGCACAGTTTTGCCTAAAGAAATAACAGACATAAAAAAGCCCGCTAACAGCGGGCTTTTTAAAAACTTATAGTTCTAAGTTTATGCTTGGCGGCGAGCAGCTACCATCAAACCTAATAGACCTAAACCAAATAATGCAAGTGTGCCAGGCTCAGGAACTGAAGTACCGTTAAACTCTGAGATGTGGCTTACTCTTGCGATATCAATTGTTGCGCCTTGACCTAAAGCTAGTAGATCGATAACAGCGTACGATAAAGAAGCCGCATTATCATAAAGAACATGAGTATCTCCTAAGAAGTTACCACCGCCTAACTTAACTAGATAGAATTCAGGATCAGAGTCTAAAAGTTGAGCATAAACATCAGTCTCACCATCAACAATATTCCAGGAAAAAGCACCGTCATTTTTATACTCAAAAGTAACATTAAAGCCCAGTACAGACTCTACCCATGCCTCTTCTTGTGCATCACTGCTGTTACCAAGACTTGCAGTACCGATGATTGAATCAAGACCACCCACATCCGTTCCACCGAGCATATAAGCCCAAGAGTTAACAGAAAAAGCTAATGCTAAGAAGATTGCTGATGCTTTTACTAATGCTTTCATTTTCATACCCACCATAAATTTGAAGTTCTGCTTGTATATAGGCAAACACCGTACCAACATATATATCTACATGTTTTTGTTAGATATTTTCATTTTCAAAAGAACTTTTTTTCTCTATTTGTAAGAATAGCTGACACAGATTCCATGCCATATTCAATATATTACAAGGTTATAGAAAAATCACATAAAGTATTCCGCTAACTACTTGTTTATTATATGTTTTATTAAAAATAAGCATGCGTTAAGTTTTTCGACATAAGCAAGAATCCTACTACTGGACTAACGCTTACTTTTCTTAACTAACTCAATATATTCAATAACTTGCCATGTAGTCATATTATTGAAACAATGACAATGTAATATCAAACAATAAAAATTATGAATAAACTTATAAATAACAACCAACAACAATTTATCGACTGGTTCCGGCAATCATCACCGTACATCCATAGTCACCGTAAACGCACGTTTGTGATATTTTTTGGTGGCGATGTCGTTCAGGGCGATAATTTTGCACATTTTATTCATGATATCTCTTTACTCAATAGCCTTGGTGTTCGATTGGTATTGGTACATGGCGCTCGACCACAAATCGAACAGCAGGTTAGCAACCTTGGTTTAACCTCATCGTATGCCGACAATATAAGAATTACAGATACCTCAACACTGCCAGCTGTTGAGCAAGCCATTGGCCAGGTTCGAGTCAATATAGAAGCACGGCTTTCCATGGGACTTATTAATACACCAATGGCAGGTGCCAGTTTACGAGTAGTATCTGGCAATTACGTCACTGCAAGACCTTATGGCGTGCGCGATGGCATTGATTACTTTCACACAGGTGAAGTGAGAAAGATTGATACACAAGCTATTCGCTCGCAATTAGAACTGGGCAACATTACATTATTATCGCCTATCGGTTACTCACCCAGTGGCGAAGCGTTTAACTTGCACGCTGAAGATGTCGCAACAGAAGCGGCGATTGCCTTAAAAGCCGATAAACTCATTATGATGACGGATGGCTTTTTACAAGACAAACATGCGGAACAAATTACCCAGCTAGATATTAAACAAGCGAAAAAGCTATTATTAAAAGACTGCTTTAATACCGAACTGCAATCACATTTAAACAATGCGACTCAGGCATGCGAACGCGGCGTTACTCGTGCCCACTTAATTAACCATCAAATAGATGGTTCATTATTAATTGAATTATACAGTCGGGATGGCTGCGGCACTTTAATCAGCGCTGAACAATACGAAGGCTTACGTACGGCAACTATTGATGATGTCGGCGGCATTCTTGAAATTATCCAACCGATGGAACAACAAGGTGTTTTAGCACAACGTTCACGTGAACAATTAGAACTTGAAATTACCCAGTTCAATATCATTGAACGTGATGGAATGATTATCGGTTGTGCCGCCTTGTACCCCTATGCAGAAGAAAGTATGGGCGAAGTCGCTTGCCTTGCTGTACACCCCGATTATAGAAAATCTGGTCGTGGTGATATTTTATTGCAACAATTAGAAACTCAAGCAAAGAAACTAAACTTGAACCAGCTTTTTTTATTAACCACTCACACTGCACACTGGTTTATTGAAAGAGGCTTTATCGAACAAGATATTGATAACCTGCCCGTGAGTAAAAAAAGTTTATATAATTTGCAACGTAACTCGAAAATATTTATTAAAGAACTCGATTAATTATTTTTTACTTTTGACGATTATTTCCAGCCCCTTATTAAGCATCATCGTTAGCTGTTGAAAAGCTTTAAAATCATCGGGACTAATTTTATCTTGTAACTTATCAGCGTAAATCATGCCCAATGGTTTACTACCATAAAAAATAGAAGCCACGCAAAACCTATCCACTTGAATCGTCGTTTTCACTCTACCCGAAATTAATCCCCAGTATTTTTCATAATTATTTTTATTCAAACTAAATGCTTGTGGTTTCTTCATCAACAAAGCAAATAAACTTTTTTGCGATAACTCGATGGTAAGTTGTTTTAATGAATCATCATCAGCGCTGCTTGACTTGTTCATTTTTGAATCGAGTTTTAGTTTATCTGCTGACAATAATAAGAAATTAACTCTTCCAAATAACACTGTGTCATGCAAACTTAAAAGCACATGTTTCAGTAAATCATTCATCTTAGCTTGTTTCTTAATAATCTCTTTGAATTGCTCAATATCTTTTGTTAGTAATACAGGATCAAATCCACTAACAACAGAAGTCTCAACGTCTGTCACTTGCTGTACTGATTCTTCTTTCTTTTCAGTCTGTAAATAATATTCAGATTCAGGAATACGCTCAAGATTAGTTGATAGCAATAATGCAGCAATGGGTCGATAAGCCAACTCTACTTCATCATCAACCATTGATAAGGATTGCTGATGAAGATGATGTAAGGTTTTAATTTCATCTTCACCAAAATAATGCATCGCTTTGTGTAAAAAGAACGTCATGTCTTTGCCGTACCAGCCATGCATGCACAATCTGGATAATAAAGCAGCTAAAGCAACCGCTGTCCCATTAGTAAAACTGTTGTATTTCGATTCAAAACCAAAACCAACTAACTCAGGTAAAAACCATTTTTCTGCTAAAGCCAATCCAATTTCACGTTTATGACAGCCAATGACATGCGACACTTCATCGTAATAGTCTAAACACTCGTAATAAGCCAAATGTTCAATACGTTGCATTGCATCATCACCATAAGACCAAAGCATTAATTCTGGCAAGCATTGTAAAATAGAGGCCAGATGAACCTCTTCTGGTTCGCGTACATCTCTATCCATTACCCAGGTCATGGCGAACTGACTGCAATACCAGCTCTGCTTCAAGCAACGTTGAATACCTTGTAGATTTTTCTCAGGTAATCCCATGCTATCGATACACATCATGCTCTCAATCTCTTTTTTGAGACGAGGCACACCGAGTAAAGAAATTAAACTGGTAATAGTAGTGATGGGCAAACGGAGGGTTTTAGACCTTTCTTTATTGATAATTCGCAGCAGATTAGCCGCCATACCAGGGTCAGATAAAATAATTGACCGGCACTCGGAAGAAGAACGATCTTCATCGCTCAAAATCTCTAACGCTTGATCGCGTCGATGCTGGAGTATTGGTATTTGTTTGTCAGCTAGTTGATCTAACCAGCCTTTTAGCCCTGATATCATAAGAACAAGTATAGTTGCAGAATATGACTTTAGTACTCACACAATAAAAAAAATTAACCACATTTAGCCAAAACCAATGAAAAATACTGATTACTCGGTTCAAAATGATCCATAACTTCAAGTCCGGCCTGACCTAATAAATTATCTATTCCAGATAATGAATACTTACGACTAATTTCCGTTAAAATTTTCTCACCTTCGCGAAGATTCAACTCCTCATCAATGGCTGAAAAATGGATAGTCTGATCGGTTAATGAACGTAAGTACATTTCAATTTGAGACTCATCTTCATTAAAAATAGCCTGATGGCTAAATTGATCAAGCTTAAAGTTTGCATCGGTCTCATTATTTAAAACTGACAGCACATTCAAATTAAAGTCGGCGGTTATACCTTGTTTATCGTTATAGGCCGCTTCCAGTACCTTTTTATCTTTAAGACGGTCGATACCTAATAACATGGTATCGCCTGTTGTCATGTGCCGCCTAACTTCTTTCAGGAAATCGATTGCTTCCGCCTCTGAAAAATTTCCAATACTGCTTCCCAAAAAAACATAAAGACTATGTCCATCTGGCTTTGGTAAATGAGCAAGCCCTGCTGAATAATCTCCCTCTAATGGCTGGATATTTAACCAGTCATATTGCAGCATGAGCTTTTGAGCAGTTTCTATTAACATCGGCTCGCAAACATCAAAAGGCCAATATTGAGGGTATTGATCCAACATCTGACACGCATCAAACAAATGCCGCGTTTTTCGGCTAGTGCCACTTCCTAGTTCGATAATATGATGCACTTTCAGGCTATCAATAATATGCTGACAATAACGACTAAGTAGTTTTGATTCTGTACGAGTTGGATAATATTCTGGCGTATTACAAATCTGATCGAATAAAAGAGAGCCACGATGGTCGTAAAAATATTTAGGAGGCAATGAATAAGGCGCTTGCAATAAGTTTTGTTTGATATCGCCAAACAGATCGGGGACTTTATTAGCAGCAGTAACTTTAATAGCTGAAACTGACTTCTTTTTAAATAATTTTTTATCTGGCGCAACATCCTGTACCAGATCACCTGCCAAATCGTGTACCAAATCGTGTAATATCATAGAAACTCCTTCTCTTTCATTACATTGGACAATGGATATATGTGCAGACTAGCAGCCTATTTAGGGCCTGAAACCAGCCTTAAACATATTGTCTTTGATACAAACCATAGCTTGGAAAAACAAGCATGGCAACCTAAAGAACTAAGGGAAACAAAATTGAATGCCGATGGCTTTGGTTTTGCCTGGTATAACGACAATGGACAAACTGGCCGTTACCGACAAACCCTGCCGATTTGGTCAGATGCCAACCTTCATGATTTTTGTAGTAGCCTGCACCGCTCATTGTGGCTTTGTTATGTACGCAGCGCCACGCCCGGTATCGCAACCAGCTTAGAAAATACCCAACCTTTTATTTATCAAAGCTGGCAGTTTATGCACAACGGCTATATCAATGATTTCAAGAACAATATCAGAGCCAAAATCCGACAACTATTACCTGCCGATATAGAAAACCTAATTGAAGGCACAACAGATTCTGAATATCTTTTCGCTCTCATTATTTATTTTTTCAACCAACATGGCGAGATGAAAAAAGCCGTCATAGAAACATTTAAACAATTAAAAAAATGGCTGGGTAAAGAACGCGCCTTATTAAATATTCTGCTCAGTGATGGTGTACAAATCATCGCCACCTCACATGCCATTAATGGCGAATGCCCCAGCCTTTATTACGGAAAAGACATCGAAGGTTTTCCTCGTCACAGTCAATTAATTGCTTCTGAACGATTAAATGATGATAGCCATTGGAAAAAAATTGATGCTCATAACATAATCACCTTAAGACCGGGTAAGCTCATGGAATGCAGTCAACTATAAGGAGTTAGTTATCACGGATTCAAGCACAATAAAACGATATAGCGATTCTCAGCTCAGAGTCCGTGATGTTGTTGCATGCCTTAACGACCATGATTACCGAAGTCAATTCCACCATGAACTCAGCGCTTTAGGCTGGCACTTAGCACATTGTTTATACATTGAAAATTACTGGCTTCATGACGTTCTATGCGACGATAACTCCCTGACAAAAAACCTTGATCAACTTTATATTCCTGAGAAATCATATAAACCGGAGCGTGGCGGTCAATTAATAAAATTAAAACAACTTATAAAACAAGCCTGCGAATACCAAAATAACAACCTTGAACATTTAAATAATTTAACAGCTATTCCTGCGCAGCAGCACTTACTGAAAGGCAACTACTTACAAAACTTTATCATTCAACATTATGACCAGCACTACGAATCAATGCAGATGGCACTGCAGCAACGCGCTTTAAAACAAACGTATTCTGATTACACCGTTACTAACTCCCTTAGCGCTTGTAAACCCATCATCAATACTGCCGATATTGAAAAAGCTAGTTACTTAGTGGGTTCGAACGGATCACATTGCTACGATAATGAACAACCTCAGTTCGAACACTTGTTACAACCTTTTTCTATTTCAACTAAGCCCGTCACTAACAGTGAATATTTAACTTTCATGCAAGATGATGCGTACCAGAATAAATCACTTTGGTCGGATGAGGGTTGGCAATGGGTAACGGAGCATTCGAGTCATGCTCAAACAATATCACCCGAACATTGGAGAGAAGATAAAAATGGGCACTGGTTCGGTATCAGCGACAAAGGGGTACATGATCTAGAAGCCTCAGAGCCACTTTATGGCATTAACTATTATGAAGCCTGCGCTTATGCAAAATGGTGTAATGCACGCCTTCCGCATGAACACGAATGGGAGACTGCACATATAAAAGGCTTACTTCAGAATACAGGCCAGGTATGGGAATGGTGTGATAATTTATTCTACGCATATCCCGGTTTTAAGGCCTTCCCTTATGATGGCTATTCCCTACCTTCATTTAAAGAAGAGCACTACACACTCAAGGGCGGCAGCCAACATACACAAGAAAATATCAAACGCCCCAGTTTTCGTAATTTCTTTGGTCCTGACAAACGCCATGTTTTCGCCGGTTTAAGGCTGATCTATTAACCCAAGCCTCATCATTCATTTTTGATTCAGACAGCACAAACAGGTATTCTTAGCAGCATTTTACGACTACACACAGATCCAGATGATTATCCCTCAAAGCTATATTGAAAATACGGTATCCAACGCATTGCTCGAAGACATTGGCAGCGGCGATGTAACAGGGCTATTAATCGCTGAAGACGAAATCAGCATGGCTACCATCATTACTCGTGATGATGCCACTATCTGCGGCATTGACTGGGTTGAAGAAGTCTTTGCGCAGTTAGATACCGATATTCTTATTGAATGGGACGTAGACGATGGCGATAGTGTAGAAGCAGGACAAACACTGTGTTCCATTAGCGGCAATTCACGCGCATTACTCACGGGGGAACGATCGGCTTTAAACTTTTTACAAACCTTATCCGCCACTGCAACCACTGCAAAAACTTATGCCGATGAAGTCAAAGGTACCGACTGCAAAGTACTCGATACCCGAAAAACCATTCCCGGTTTACGTTTAGCACAAAAATATGCTGTAAGTTGCGGCGGCTGTGAGAATCACCGCATTGGTTTATTTGATGCAATCTTAATCAAAGAAAACCATATTGAAGCCGCAGGCGGCATTACAAAAGCAGTGGATGAAGCACGTTTTAATAACCCCAACTTGAGCATTGAGGTTGAAGTTGAAAACATGCAAGAGTTAGAACAAGCATTAGATGCCAATGTAGATCGCATCATGCTCGATAACTTCGACCCGAAGCAAATTAAAGAGGCTATTAAAGTCACTGACAAACGTGCAGAACTTGAAGCATCTGGCGGCATTACACTCGACAACATCCGTCAATACGCAGAAACAGGTGTTGATTACATTTCTATAGGCGCACTCACTAAAGACATTCAATCAATCGATTTATCAATGCGTTTTGGTTTAATCTAAAAGTGACATCGCTACGGATTCCACTGCGACTGTTTTTTCTTTCTTGCGTTGTATTATTTGGCGTCATTATGGCCGCACTTTTTTTACGAAAGACCATGTCGCCTGCCGGAATACCTGCTCGTATTACACGCTTTTGGCATAAAATGGTTTGCCGCGCTTTTAATATCGATGTAACAATGCATGGTCAAAAACCCAATCAAGCCATGTTATTAGTTTCCAACCATATTTCATGGTTCGACATTACGGCATTAGGTTCTGTTATTTCGGCTCGCTACTTATCAAAATACGAAGTTGTGGGCTGGCCGGTTATTGGTTGGTTAGCACAGAAAGCAGGCACTCTATTTATTAAACGAGGAGCTAGTAAAGCAGCCATTCATAGCATGGAAAAAATGAGCATGGCTTTACAACAAGGTGACAACGTTGTTTTATTTCCCGAAGGAAAAACAACTGACGGCCACAGTGTTAAAAAATTTCATGCCCGTTTATTTCAAAGCGCTATCGACAGTAACTCGATGATTCAACCTGTTGTTATTCGTTATCCACATGAAGAAGGCGTGCACCCTAAAGTACCTTTCATTAATGATATAACATTATATCAATCGGCAATCGGTATGTTGGGAGAGCCACATATAAAAGTTGATATATATTTTCTTACCCCCATTACTACAAAAAATAAATCTCGTGATCAACTTGCTAAAGAATGTGAAAAACTAATGAGTGATAAAATCAAAAAGACACAAACACATATTTAAATTCAGAATAATAATTATTGTGCTTCTTTTCCATCAAGCGCAGTACGAATAGCCCTTGATAATTCTGCCTGTGTATAAGGCTTTTTAAGCAAGTCAGAAGTAAAACGTTGTTGACTACTCTGAAGCTCTACTTTTTCAGTATAACCAGATGTAAGTAGGACTTTAAAATCTGAGCGAATATTTGTTACCTGTTCCGCAAGTTCATAACCGTTTACACCATTCGGCATAACAATGTCGCTAAATAACAAATCTATTTCAGGGTTTTCTTTTAAAACATCTAATGCAATGACTCCATCACTTGCCACTAACACGTGGTAACCCAGTATTTCCAGCGACTGTTGAGCTAGTTTTAATAAACCAAGTTCATCATCAACAACTAAAATTGTTTCATTACCTTTAGATATAGTTTCGTACGGCTCTTCATCATGGTTCAATTCGTTATTCAAATCTGTTTCCAATGATCGCGGTAAATAGATTTGAAAAGTAGTGCCTACCCCTAATTCAGATTCACATTTAACACAGCCCTTAGATCGGTTCACAAAACCATATATCATTGCCAAACCTAAGCCAGTACCTTTACCTTGTTCTTTAGTAGTAAAGAACGGCTCAAAGATATGATCAATCTGTTCTTTTGAAATACCTTCACCAGTATCTTGAACAGATAGCTCCACATATTCTCCAGGAACAGCCGATGGACTTTGTTCGCAAAAAACGTTATCAAGTATTACGTTTTTTGTTCCAATAGTAAGATGGCCACGACCAGACATTGCATCTCGAGCATTAAGACTCAAATTAAGTAAACAATCTTCAAGATCACCAATATCTATTTCTGTCATCCATAAACCACCACCAAGAAGTAGTTCAACATCAACTTCTGGTGTTAATGAACGCTCAATAAGCGCTTTCATATTTATAATAACTGGATTGATATTTATAACTGATAGCATTGCAGCATTACGGCTTGAAAAGCTAAGTAACTGTTTAGTAAGATCAGCAGCACGTAATGCTGCTTTTCGAATATCATTAATAGATTGTTTAGAGTTATCACTATTATCAGAGGTAAGCTCAAGCAATTCTAAATTACCTAACATAATGCCAAGTAAGTTATTAAAGTCATGAGCAATACCACCTGTAAGCTGCCCAATAGCATCCATCTTTTGGGATCTACGTAATTCTTCCTCAATTTGCCGACGTGAAGTAATATCTCTACCCACACCTAAAACACCAATCACTGTACCATCTGATGCATACATTGGAGTCTTTATCGTTTCAAGCAACTCTTTATGGCCATCACTTGCATACTCAACCTCCTCTTCATTCATCGTTGGTTTTCCGGCATGCATTGCATTTTTATCATTTTCACGGAAAAAGTCGGCTAACTCTTTATCAACAAAATCATAATCAGTTTTACCGACAATATCAGTTTCTTTTGCACCGTATAAAAGCTCAAATTTTGGATTACAGGTTAAATAAACTCCATCAGCATCTTTCAACCAGACAAGATCAGGTAATGTTTGTATCAATGTACGTAACTGAACTTCATTTTCTTTAACTTTCGTCGATAGTTTGTTTTGTTCAAGCATCGACTTTTTAAGTGATGTTTCACGTTGCTGGATAACTAAAGCAAGCCGATTAATATTTATTGAAACAGCTTCCAACTCATCACCTGTTAAAGCAGGCTTTGACTCTGAATAGTCCTGATGTTCAATTTTTTGAACCTGATTCTTCAAAATTGACAAAGGTAAATCAAAAAGATTATTAATGATGTATCTCATTAACAATAAGATTGAAATTGTAATTATTAAAAAAATAATTAGAAACTGTATACGACTTTGGTTTAACAGGTTGTTTATATGCGTTTTATCTAAATTAACAGAATAGTAAATTTCTCCATCTAAACTATCCTGCTTCAAAACAGCTGAATAATGACTCTTACTTTGTATAACATCAAACTCATGGGGTTGAACACTATCATCCAGCATTGCAATAGCATCTTTTTGATCTGAATAAAATAACGCCTTAATTTCAAGTCCAAGTGCTTCAGAAACCTGTTTGAAATAATCTTGATCTAAAATATTAGACATTTCAATATGACCAATTGTTTGACCAGTACCTTCATCTATAATCATTCGATGTGATGTGATAGTAATCATCTCATCTACGTGGTGATAGGTTATAAAACTTGTACCCCTGATTTGCTCTGGACGATACAAATGAATATGCTGAAATA
>JAUVDT010000070.1 GCA_030595185.1 Gammaproteobacteria bacterium | reverse complement strand
TTTAACGAGATACATGACCCAATCTGAACCTGCATTTGCCAAATTAATACCTTTATTTAAAATATAAGCTAGCTGATCCAATAAAGTAAAAGAAGTACTAAAGGTTTCTGAAATCAACCATGCCACACCATCCATGCATTTTTTCAAGACAAAAATTAGCGCCTGATTCAACCACTCTATTGATGACATAGTTAAACCGACATAACTATTGTCTTTTAACCAATTCATTATACTATTATCGTCTTTAGCTAAATTGTTAACCCTTGTTATGCTTTGCCATGTTTTATCGCTAACAGACTTAACATAGTTTTTCATTTTATGATATTCACCCATCGGAATCATTCCTGGTGACCACAAATAGTAATCCGTACCAGTATTTGGCGTATGTATAAATGGCCACGGTGGAATGCAAGGGACAATATCTGTTTTATGATATGCTCGAAAAATACGTTCCGAACCAACACCAGCTGTACACCTACTTGCAAAACCATATAAACCTACTCTTGGACATCCAAACGAATAGATATAAGGTTTTCGTTTATATGTACTTTGAATCCAGTCTCCACAAACTGTTGCTAACGCCCCTCCAAGGCTATGACCAATACAATGTATCGAATGGATATTCTTCATCTCAGCCGATGACATGAAACTTATCAATTGCGACTCCATGCTTTTAAATGACTTATTAAAACCATCATGTACTGGCTTACCCGTTGCAGAACTTGATACGCTAATATTCAAATCTGTAAGTATATCGGCTAGATACTCTGTACCTCGAAAGATAATAAACGCATGACCATAAAAAGCACCTTTTCCTATTAAAGTAAATCCAAATGCAGTTCTACTTTTAATAAAAAATGGTCCTCCCGATTTACCTTTAAGCATATTTTCTTGTGAGAAAGAAAACGCATCACCATATTTACTGTTTAGGTAAGCTATCGCATCATCTATTTTAACGTGGTTTGTTAATGCATACGCATCTCGAGCAGCAATTGCTGCCAAATCTACTGGGAACTCATTCATTGTTTAACATCCTTAATTATTGTTAATTTCCATTCCTTACATTTTTACTTTTTTTGCATCTTCAGCTCGTTTTAAGCTCTCCATTATATTAGGCTTTTTATCTGGCTTTACATCCCAAGTACACAAAGTAAATATCGGAGAACCATCTACATCAAATATCCTCTCTTTACTATTCAATTCACATTCAACAATAAATGGCTTTCCTTGTGATTCAGAGTTTTCATCAGGCTCTCTTTTTACAGACATCCATATTCTGTATTCTTTACCTCTATAATGAGCCCATACCTCTTGGTTCGACACAAACTCCATCGGCAATAGCTTAGTAATGGTTCGTGCAAAGATAGCATCAAACTTAAAATAGCCATTCTGATCTGTTACCGCCTCATCTGTTTTATCTTTTGTTAAGTTAACTGTCCTTACTAATTTGGCATTATTTACTGGCACACCATCTAACTTAATCACACCTTCCATTTTAGAAAAAAGACAGACTTTACCTACATCACTTAGCCCCATTGCACTTGCTCCTTTAATACTTAAAACACTTAATACTAAAAAACTTAGTATCATAAAATAAATTCTAATTCTCATTAGACCAACTTCATCATTTTTTCAAAATCGGGTTTTAGGTCTGGCTCAACATCCCATGTACATAAACTGAAAATCGGTGAGTTATTAACTTTTATTAATTTCTCCTCCGAATTTAATTCACACTCGACTACAAGTGGCTTTCCTCTAGACTCTATATCTTCTTCAGGCTTACGCTTAACACCTGACCACATTTCATATTCTTTTCCTTCATAACTAACAATAATCACCTGACTTACTGCAAACTCTTGCGGTAATATTTTTCCAAGGGACCGTGCAAACTTAGCTTCAAATTTAAAATTACCATTCTCGTCTGTTGAGGTTTCATCTACCTCATCCTTAGACAAGTTAACTGTCCGTACCAACTTCGCACCAGACACTGGTTTTCCATTTAATTTAATAACACCTTCCATGTTAGAAAAAAGACAAACTTTTCCTACATCGCTTAAACCCATTGCCCAAACTCCATTCGATATTAATACTGATAATAAAACTGTTATAGATAAAACTTTTATCTTGGACACTAGCATGCGCAACACTCTGACTCCCTTACAAAAGACAAAGCACTACAACACCACTCACAAGAAGTAGTAACGGCAAGAGAGCCGTTTCTATATAAAAGTTTTTTAGAAAGCGCATAAGATTTAACGCTAAAAAGATATTCGGTACACTGCCGAAAATAATTGAATGTTTCATTTCTCTTCCATGAGTTGTTAATTAGATATCCATTCTTTATTTTATATGATCTAAAATTCCGTCTAGCTCGTCAAGGCTATTGTAGCTAATCACCATTTGACCCTTACCACTGGCACTGTGTTTGAAATGCACGTTGGCGGATAACTTTTCGCTTAAGTCATTTTGCAAACTTTCTATGTTCGGGTCGATGACATTCGATGCTGTTTTCTTTTCGACGGGGTTTAGTAGTCGTCTGGCCATCGCTTCGGTTTCACGAACCGACATGCCTTTTTTGATGACGACTAATGCCACTTGTAATTGTTGATCTGGAGTCAGGCTTAATAAACAACGCGCATGGCCCATGCCGATTTCACCTTTGTCTAAGAAGGTGATGACTTCTGATTTTAATTCTTGCAAACGTAAAAGGTTAGTAACTGAAGCACGTGAACGACCGACGGTTTCGGCCACTTCTTGATGCGTTAAACCGAACTCGTCGATTAAGCGCTGCAAAGCACGTGACTCTTCAATCGGGTTTAAGTCTTCACGCTGGATGTTTTCTATTAATGAAACCGCAGCGGTTGTTTTGTCATCAATGTCTTTGATGACTGCTGGGATTTTTTGCAAGCCAGCTATTTGCGTGGCACGCCAGCGACGCTCACCGGCGATGATTTCATATTTGCCACCGGCAATTGGGCGCACAACAATCGGTTGAACAACGCCTTGGGCAGTAATTGAATCGGCTAACTCTTGTAGAGCTTCATCATCAAAATGCACGCGAGGCTGATAAACACCGCGTTGAATAAGATCAACATCCAGCTCTTTTAGTGATTTGTTATCACCCGCATTAGGATTAGTGATTTCTTCAACGGTGTTTGCACCGGCAGCGCCTAGTAATGCGCCTAAACCACGGTTTAAGCCTCTTTTCTTAGCCATTTGTTTCTCTTTAATTGAAGTCGCTTATTTTATTGGCGGTGATTGTAACATTGCCGAGATAGAGCCTGTTACAAGTCTATTTTCGTAAGTCTTTAGTCATAAGTCGAAACAAAAAATGCTTTTGGACTTACGACTAGAGACTTACGACTTATAACTGTTTTTTAAGCTACATTCGCCTCTTGCAGCTGTCGACGAACAATCTCACCCGCCAATGACAAATAAGCCACCGCGCCACGTGATGTTTTATCGTAATGAATAACCGGCAAACCATGTGATGGGGCTTCTGCTAAACGCACATTGCGTGGCACGATGGTGCGATAAACACGGTCACCAAAATGCTCTAATAGTTGGTCAGATACATCATTCGACAGGTTATTGCGCGGATCGAACATGGTGCGCAGTAAACCTTCAATTTGCAGACCCGGATTAACCGTCTGACGTACAGTTTCTATAGTCTCGGTAAGCGCTGCAAGCCCTTCCAATGCATAGTATTCACACTGCATAGGGATAATAACGCCATTGGCTGCTACCAATGAATTTAAGGTCAGCATGTTCAGTGATGGTGGGCAATCGACCAAAATGTAGTCGTATTTGTCGGCTAATGGCTTTAAGGCATCACGCAAACGGGATTCGCGGTTTTCTAAACCTAACAATTCAATTTCAGCCGCTGTTACATCAGCATTAGCCGGTAAAATATCGATACCCACTTCTGCTAACGTCACAATACATTCACTCGCTGGTTTGCCTTCTACTAATACATCGTAGGCTGAGAACTCAACTGCGTATTTGTCCACACCACTGCCCATGGTGGCATTGCCCTGCGGGTCCATATCAATCAATAACACCGATTTTTTACTGGCGGCTAATGACGCAGCCAAATTGATGCTGGTAGTGGTTTTACCCACGCCCCCTTTTTGATTCGCAATTGCTAGTATTCGACTCATTACCTTGTCTCTGTCATTTAATGACGATGGGTTAATTCTAAAATTTTAAGGGACGAAATCACCTCGTCCAAACGTTAAGACGCTTCTTTATGGATAACCAATAGCTGTCTTTTTGCCTGCAAGCCCGGTACCGATAACTCGTGGATCTCGCTGATGGCGTAGTCTTCAGGCATTTGGCTGATCTCGTTTTCACTGTCAGCTTTCATTGCCAAAACGCTGGTCTTATCTGTTACTAAATGGCCAACGTAAGCTAACATATCAGATATTGAGGCAAAGGCGCGAGAAATAATCGCATCGAATGGCTTAAGTGGTTGAATTTTATCGACACCATAGTCGTCAACACGGGCATGCACTACCTCTACATTAGCCAGGCCTAATTCAATTCTGGCTTGCGTCATAAAACGTGTCTTTTTACCGTTGGTATCGATCAACACAAATTCTTTATCGGGATAACATAAAGCCAGCACGATACCGGGTAAGCCGGCCCCCGCTCCCACATCCAACACTCTGTTGCCACTTATGTAAGGTACGACGGCAAGGCTGTCTAGCAGGTGCAAGGTCAACATCTCATCGATATTACGAATAGCCGTGAGGTTAAAGGCTTTGTTCCATTTGGCGATTAACTCTATATATTGAATTAACTTTTGCTGAGTCTCATCAGGGATATCCAACGATAGCTCATCGATGCCCTGTTTAAGGCGTTCTTGTAAGGAGGACATGAATAACCTACGCTGATTTAGCAGCGAGCTGGCCGCCATTCTTTTTCAAATACACCAACAGTAACGAAATCGCTGCTGGCGTTACCCCGGGAATACGCCCCGCCTGCCCTAAGGTAGAAGGTTTGTGGTCTTCTAGCTTTTGACGCACTTCGTTAGAAAGCCCCTTTACATCGGCATAGTCAATGCTATCAGGTATAGCCTTTGACTCATGGCGACGGGTCTTTTCGATCTCGACTTTCTGCTTGTCGACATAACCGGCATACTTGGCTTGTATCTCTACTTGCTCGGCCACATCAGCACTTATCGACTCAGCTGCCAGACCATCGATAGCGGTCAACGTTAAGTATTGCACTTCCGGTCTTTTCAACAAGTCCGAAGCGCGGTTTTCTTTTTTCAACGCCTTGCCCATAAGCGCCTCTACGTCGCTACCTTGCTGCGTGCCAGGGCGCACCCACAAGTTATGCAGGCGCTGTTGTTCATTGCTAATGGCTTCTTGTTTTTCATTAAAGAAACGCCACTGCTTATCGCAAATCAACCCCAGCTCACGACCGAATTCAGTTAAACGCAGGTCGGCATTGTCTTCGCGCAATAGCAAACGGTATTCCGCACGCGAGGTAAACATACGATACGGCTCGCTAGTGCCCAATGTGCATAGGTCATCGACCAATACGCCGATATAGGCTTCATCACGCTTGGGATACCAAAACTCTTTGTCCTGAGTAAAGCGCGCGGCGTTAGTGGCGGCTAGAAGGCCTTGTGCTGCGGCTTCTTCGTAACCGGTGGTGCCGTTAATTTGGCCGGCAAAGAACAAACCTTTAATGAATTTGGTTTCTAAAGTCGGCTTTAAATCACGCGGGTCAAAATAGTCGTATTCAATCGCATAACCGGGGCGCGTGATGTGCGCATTTTCAAAACCTTTAATAGACCGTACAAAGGCCATCTGCATATCAAACGGCAGGCTGGTTGAGATGCCGTTCGGGTAAACTTCGTTAGTCGTTAAACCTTCTGGCTCAATGAATATCTGATGCGAATCTTTATCTGCAAAGCGCACCACTTTGTCTTCAATCGATGGGCAATAACGCGGGCCGATGCCCTCTATCTCGCCACTGTACATGGGCGAACGGTGCAGCCCTTCGCGAATCAAATCATGTGTTTGTTGATTGGTGTGCGTAATGTGGCAGCTAATTTGCTCAGGGTGGTCTTCTGGCTTGCCCATATACGAGAACATTGGCGTTGGTGTGTCGCCCGGTTGCTCCTGCAGGCCCGTGTAATCGATACTGCGCGCATCAATTCGCGGCGGTGTGCCGGTTTTTAAGCGGCCCACTCTAAATGGCAAAGCACGTAAACGCTCGGCCAATGCGATAGATGGGGGGTCTCCGGCGCGTCCACCCGAGTAATTAGACTCACCGATATGAATTTTACCGCCCAGGAACGTACCCACGGTTAATACCACCGCACGGCCTTTAAACTTCAGCCCCATTTGTGTGACCACACCACAAACCTGTTCGTTCTCTACAATTAAATCATCAACCGCTTGTTGAAACAGAGTGAGGTTAGGCTGGTTTTCTAAGGCAAAACGAATAGCCGCTTTATACAAAGCACGGTCAGCCTGCGCACGGGTTGCACGTACAGCCGGGCCTTTACGAATATTTAAAGTACGGAACTGAATACCGCCGACATCCGCTGCCTTGGCCATAACACCGCCAAGCGCATCAATCTCTTTTACTAAGTGACCTTTACCAATACCGCCAATAGCCGGGTTACAGCTCATTTGACCCAATGTATCGATGTTATGGGTTAATAACAGTGTTTTTGCACCCATGCGCGCCGATGCCAACGCGGCTTCTGTGCCGGCATGGCCGCCGCCGATGACGATAACATCGTATTCATCACTGTAAAACATCTGAAACCCTGTGCCTAATGGAAAGAATAGAACCGCGTATTATCCTATAAATAGCCGCTCCGAGTAATACCTTATGTGTGAATTGTGCAAAAAACAGACAAAACTATACGAAAGACTCCAAACATCCTGAAGCGGCCATTAAAAACCAAGGTCAAAAGATTTCACCACAGACGACTGCATGGATGCAGAAGGTAGAGTAACGCAGGAGCAGTTACCGAGGCGCAGAGAGCGCAGAGGAAAAAGCAAAACCTATTTACTGTATTCGCTGCTCTGAGAAGTGTAGGTAGAATTTTTAGTTTGTAGGGTGCGCCATGCGCACCGTAACTAAAAGAAATTATGATCTGGCAACATAAACCTATTGATATTGGTGCGCATGGCGCACCCTACAGCACATGTTTTTCTCTGCGCCTCTGCGACAGGTTTTATCTTTTGATGTTTGTGGCCGCTCTGTACTATTTGCAGCCGTCTGACTAGTTGTTTATGAACTCATATATCTGACTGCTAGATTAAACATAAGCCAGAGTACTTAATGACTTGAGTGATCAACCGCCAATAAAATACGATGCTCTATCGCTTTAATTTCCACTAACAATGCCGTAAACGCAGCAGAATCTTTTGATGTCGCAACGAATTCACCCTTGGCAACCAGCTGCATGAGGTCGTTATAGCCATAGTTACCTGCCACTCCTTTTACTCGGTGCAGCTCTTCTTTTAACAAAGCCCAGTCACCCGACTCAAAGCTGTCACTGATATTTTTTATTAATAAAGGCAAACGCTCCAAGAACATATTAATAATATCAATAAAGTCCGGCTCTGATTCTATTAGTGATGAGTAGATAGGTGCCTCATCGCCCAATTCTGCTGCTGCTGGTTTAAGGTAGGTGACCAATAGCTGTTTAAAGGCCATTCTAACGATAGGTTTGCTAACGGATGCATTAAAACCAGCCGATAAATACCTTGCCTGATCTTCTGACATATTATTTGCAGACAGTGACACAATGGGCACTTTAGAGCCTTTTGCTCGTAACTGTCGAACAGCACCAATACCGTCCAGTATCGGCATACGGATATCCATTAAGATTAAGTCATAGACATTCGCTTCGGCCATTTCAACAGCTTCCAAGCCATTTGACGCAATATCAATCTCAGCCCCCATGTCTTTTACATAGTGCGCAATTAGCTTTTGGTTTTCCAGTACGTCATCGGCCAACAATACCTTTCCTGAAAGTTTTGCGTCTAGCTTTTCAACACTGCTATGGACGACCTCATTAAGCCGCTTTTCCTCTAACGTAATCAGCTCTCCAGCTCGACCTGCTGACACTTTGATGGTAAATACTGTGCCCACGCCTTGTTGGCTATCGACATGAATACCACCACCCAGTCTTTGAGCCAGATTTTTAGAAAGATAAAGACCTAAACCGGTACCACCATACTGCCGCGCTGTTGAAATATCTGCCTGACCGTATGCATCAAACAGGTTTTCTTTTTGCTCAGATGTCATACCAACACCGGTATCTATGACTTTAAATGAGAGTTCGTTATTCTCCGCATCGTAATTTAGATCCAAAGTCACCGTGCCATGTTCTGTAAATTTAATCGCGTTGCTAATAACATTGATTAAGATTTGTTTTAATCGAAGAGGGTCTGTTGTTACTATTTGTGGCACTTGTTTGGTGCATACCACTTTAAAGTTTATGTCTTTATGAATAATTAATGCCCTCACTATTGAGGCCACTTCTTTCAACAAAACAACAACTTCTGTTTCAATTTCTTCCGTTTCGAGACGACCCGCCTCTATTTTTGAGATATCCAATACATCGTTGATTAATTGCAATAAATGGTTGCTGGAGTTAATAACGGTATGTATCGCGTCCAGCCGCTCTTCCATCGACTGGTTATAATCTAATAGATTTTCTGAAAAACCGATGATGGCGGTTAATGGCGTTCTTATTTCATGTGTCATGAACGACAAGAAGTCTGATTTCGCACTGTTTGCATGTTCCGCATGAAGCCGTGCTTTTTCTAGCTCAAACTGTATATGAATCCGCACTTCCATTTCATCTTTCAGTAAGTCTCTGCTTACCGTAACTTCTCGTAATTTATCTACCGAGGAATTTAAAAGAGTAAATTCTTTTGAATAAAATAATGGCTCCTTGTCATCGTCTCTACCCTCTAAATAGGCCTTAAAACGCGAATTAATTCTTTTTACAGGCTGGCAAATTAGGCCACAGATCACTACGGCAACAATAACCATGCTCATGCATATCAGTAGTACAAACATAAAATAAACACTGCGAACATGACTCTCTATCGCTTTTTGGCTGCTAGCCAACGAGCGCGTCATTTTCACACGACCAAGCAATTGATTGTTTTTAGTGATGGGCTTATTAAAAATAGCAACGCTCTTACTATCGGCGCCTGATGATTCACCCCATTTAATTAAAGGTTCACCATTAGCATCTAAAACACTGATCGCTATAATGTCAGAATTGATAGCCGTAAAAGACTTAACAGATTGGGTTAATGAAGTAGTATCTGATGAAATAATTTGATCGGCATTCAGAGCCACAAAGGTATCAAATACAAGCTGCATTTGTTCTTGTACGGCTTCTTTAAGGTATTGTTGTTCGAATTGTTTTACTTTTTCGCCACCAAAATAAATAACAGCCAACACCAGTACTGCAATAACAAAGGTGACCTGTAGTATGAAAGATAGGCGACGAATTTTAATGAGTAATTTATTCACTGATCGCGACCACTAAAAACACACACAATCCTTTATTTGTTCTTTTAACACATCCCTTTTCCCTTTTTATTATTTTGGGCGCTGCTTTGTGCGCTCCATCCAACTGAAACATATACAAAAAAATATCTTCTAATCAACTCTGATTTATAGAGTATAGAAGAGCATTTTGCTTAATGGATTAATTTTCGATACATTGTTGAATTTAAAGCAATAAGCGGACATTTATGACAACTTAAGGACATGACTAACCGTAGCAATATATAACATTAATAAGCCTCAGCTTTAGGTTTAAATTATTTATTGTAAATATTGAAAGGCTATTTTTAAAATAGAAAAAAGTATAAAAACTTCTCACATTCATTAATTTTGTAATTAATTATATTATTAAATAATGAATATTCCTGATATCAAAATCAGCTATACTTCATGCATCCGCTTTTACGAAATATATATAATGATATTAACCGGCAAACTTTTAGGCGACTGTTCACCTTATATTTTTAATATGATTTATGACATCGATGTCAGAATGTTATTCATTGAATGCGTCGACAACGTCAAACAAACAAAACCAAATATTCGTATTGTTTTTCCAGAAGTCATTAGCTATTCAGAAAGAAATTTACAAAAAGAACCGGATGATGAATACATGGATGATTTAGTCGTTGTTGAAAGACTCGATGATAAAAACATTCAAATAACAACCTATAAAAAAGAAATTAAAATAGAACTCAATGCCGAGCCTTTTACTGAAGAGGCTTAAAGGAATTAGAGTCTCCAAACATCCTGAAGCGGCCATTAAAAACCAAGGTCAAAAGATTTCACCGCAGACGACTGCATGGATGCAGAAGGTAGAGTAACGCAGGAGCAGTTACCGAGGCGCGGAGAGCGCAGAGGAAAAACAAAGAAAAATATAGCGGTAGTCTTTATTCTGAAACAGCCTATACACATTACTTCCCCTAAAGTACGCGATAGATATATAAAAGGTTTTCTCCGC
>JAUVDT010000118.1 GCA_030595185.1 Gammaproteobacteria bacterium | reverse complement strand
TAATCCGGTATTACTGATACCCAGTTCCAACAGATTAAATTCACCTTGCGGGCCTGCTGCTGGTAACCAGTCCAGATCATTACCCATATTAATACCATTAATATAAAGGTGTGTGATATCTGGATTGTTATTGATAATATTTTCTACATCAAAACGTTGTAAAAGATCATTACCCGACAGATTTAACCGCGTTAGTTTGTTGAGTACCTCTAATGCCAAAACATCAAACAACCGGTTGTTACTCAGGTCTATCACTTCGAGTTGTTGTAATGACTCTAACGGGCCGACTGCTCGTAATTGATTGCCCGCCGATTTAATCACTTTTAAGTTATTGTATTGCGCCAGTCGTTGCAGGTCGAAGAACATGCCAGTGTTACTAATATCCAGCTCTAACAGATTATATTCGCCCTGGGACCCCATCGGTGGCAGCCAGTTCAAATCATTACCCATCGCAATACCAGCCACACCCAGATGCGTTAAGTCAGGATTATTCTGGATAATATTTTTCACATCAAAAGATTGCAGCATACTGTTACCGCTCAGGTTTAATTTTGCCAGCCTGTACAAAGCTTGTAGTGGATAAGCATCGGATAGATTGTTATCACTAATATCCAGTTCTTTAAGTTGATTACGCTGATCTAATTGACCCATGTTCGTAATTTGATTGCTACTTAATTCTAAAACTTGCAGTGGTAACAGCTCAAGCCCAAAGACGTCTCCAATTAAGTTGTTGTTTGCTTTTAATACTCTCAAATTCGACAGACTTGTCAATGGACTAATATCTGAAATATTGGTGTTACTGATATCGAGTTCGATCAGACTGGTTGATAAAATCGAGAAAATATCCAGCTGATTAAGATCACCGATAGCAATACCCGCTAAACCCAAATGCGTTAGCTTTGGATTCGCTGAAAGGATTGGATTAACTGCAAAGACATCCAGCGGTGGAAAACCACTCATCGTTTTGTTATTAGATAAATTCAATTGCTTGAGATTTTGTAAATACTGTAATGAAGAAACTTCATTCAGAATATTATCACTTAAGTCCAGCACTTCCAGTCGTTGTAAACTTTCCAGCTGCCATGTATCCCATACCTGATTTCCTGCCGTTTTAAGCACTTTCAAATTACTGTATTGGGACAATGGATACATATCAAAGACTGCACCGGTATAACTAATATCCAGTTCAACAAAATCATATTCACCAGGGAAAATAGGCTGCGGCAACCAGTCCAGATAATCGCCCATTGCAATACCCGCTACATTCAGATGCGTTAAGCCGGGATTATTCTGGATGATGCTTTTCACTTCAGGAGATTGCAACATACTGTTGCCTGCAAGGTTTAACTGCGCAAGTTTATTTAAACCTTGTAACGATGAAAGATAAGCAAGTTTATTATTACTCAGATCCAGTACACTAAGGTTTACTAACTGACCCAATGCATCTGGATTTTGTATTTGATTACCAGCTGCTTTAAGAACTTGCATATTGCTGTATTGCGTTAGCGACTGCAGGTCGAAGAATATACCAGTGTTACTGATATCCAGCTCTTGAATATTATATTGACCTTGCGAGCCTACTGGTGGCAGCCAATACAAATTACCCATGTTAATACCGCCAACACCAATATGCGTTAAGCCATAATTATTCTGGACAATGTGGCTCACATCAACACTACTCAACATGCTGTTGCCAGTCAGATTCAATCGCTTGAGCTGATTCAAAAATTGTAATCGAAATACATCGACCAGTTTATTATCGCTAAGATCCAGTATTTCCAGAGACGGCGACAGATTGATCCCACCAATGTCTGTAACTTTATTGTTATTAAGCTCTAAGACTCGTAATGGCAATTGATCAAGCCCATTCATATTTCCAATTAAGTTACCGCTCGCTTTTAATACACTCAGATTGACCAGATTCACCAATGGGGAAATATCTGAAATATTAGTGTTACTGATATCAAGCTCGGTTATTGTAGGTGAGAAAATATTCAGTTGGTTAAGGTCACCGATAGCAATACCAGCTAAACCCAAATGAGTAAGCATTGGATTAGCTGTAATAATCGAGTTAACGGTATACATATCCACCCATGCAGATCCATAAATCGATTGATTATTTGATAAGTTCAGCTGCCTGAGATTATTTAAAAGCTGTAATGACTCAATATTGTTCAGCTGGTTATTACTCAAATCCAGAACTTCCAGCTGCGCTAATGTAGCAATTGGATCAACATCGAATAACAAATTGCCTGCTATTTTAAGAACGCGTAAATTATTGTATTGCATCAATGGATACACGTCGTATATTTGATCTGTATTACTTATATCAAGCTCAAGCAGATTAAATTTACCTTGCAGGTCTGCCGGAGGCAGCCAGTCCAGAAAATTCCCCATGGCAATATCAGCAACGCCCAGATGCGTTAGCCCAGAGTTATTCTGAATAATATTTTTTACATCAAATGGGGATAATAATGTGTTACCTGACAGGTTTAACTGAGTTAACTGGGTAAATACCTGCAAAGGATAAATATCGAATAATTTATTATTGCTCAAATCAAGCTGAGTCAGGTTCGGGAAACTCTCGATACCAGCAGTCACTTTAATATCACGGTCAGGACATACTAATGCAGTTACTTCTTCAGTCGCCATCCACCCATTAGACAACACGGCTTCATCAAGGCAAGCCTGAAACTGTGGGTCGGCAAGCAAAGGCACACCCGATTGTATCGGTGCTGCATTTGCTGTCAAACAACTGAAAGATAATACAGAAACTGCAAAGAATGGTGCAGCCGCTTTACGAAGTAAATGAAACATGTTCATATAGTTCCCTCTAATTATTTTTATGTTATATCCAGATCCATATTAACTGTTCTAGTTAACTAGTCAGCCCGGAGTTTTTTGCAAAATGAGATTTTTTAAATAATAAAAAGGGTAATTTGAGCAACTAGCCCCGAAGGTTTCTACATCGGTAGGTGTACGAATAGATGCAAAACCAATTCCTTATATTATTATTTTTATATCCTAATTTTACTTATTTCGATATTACCCTAAATAAGCTCCCATTAAAACCGGTAACAATTAAAGAATAAAAGGTGACGGAGGCAATGCCAATAAGTTAAGCTATTGTAGGTTCGAATTTATTCGAACAAAACCTCATGTAATAGTTTCATTGTGCGAATAAATTCGCACCTACGCCCTTAACTTACTGGCATTGGTGACAGAGGGATTATTATTTAAGTATTTTAATAAATAGATCATATTTTAATCCCATCACCTTAATTAAAAGTGACGTCCAAAAAACCAGGGGAACTTCACACCGGCCCTTTTGTTTTTCAGCTATAATCCCCCCATGCCAACCCTCCCCATCAATGATGTTCTACCGGACATCAAAAACAAATTAAGCACTCACAATCGTCTTGTACTACAAGCCCCACCAGGCGCAGGAAAAACCACCGCTGTACCCATCGCCTTGCTCGACCAGAACTGGTTGGGTGATATGCAAATCATAATGCTCGAACCTCGCCGACTTGCTGCACGCAATGCGGCGATGCGCATGGCTTTTTTACTCAATGAAAAAGTCGGTGAAACCGTGGGTTACCAAATTCGTCAGGACAACTGCTTTAGCGATAAAACAAAAATACTGGTGGTCACCGAAGGTATTTTAACGCGCAAGTTACAGGCTGACCCGGAACTTAAAAAAACTGCGCTGGTTATTTTTGATGAATTTCACGAACGCAGCCTGCATGCAGATTTATCACTCGCACTGTGTTTACAAAGCCAGCAGATTTTACGCGAGGATTTAAAAATTATGGTGATGTCGGCGACGCTGAATACTGATGCTGTTGCGAACTTGCTTGATAACGCACCTATCATTCAGAGCGAAGGTCGCAGCTTTCCTGTCGAGAACAAATATCTCGATAAAGTGATCAGTCAGAACAACACAAATCCACAGCAACAACTGATGATCAATTTAACTAACACAGTCAAAAAATTCATTCATGAACACGAGGGCAACTGCCTGGTATTTTTACCCGGTGTCAAAGAAATTAATCAGTTGTCCAGACAGATAAAACAAATCATTGATAATGAGTCGAACAAGACCGAATCGATCAAGAATATTTTGATTGCACCGCTACATGGAAGTTTAAACAAACAGCAACAGGATTTGGCTATTGCAGCACCCAGTGCCAGTGATAATAATAAAGAAAGCGCCATGCGTAAAATTGTCCTTGCCACCAATATAGCAGAAACCAGTATCACCATTGAAGGTATTAGCTGTGTGATTGATTCGGGACTGGAGCGCATGCTGGATTACAGCCCTGCCTCGGGCATGAACCGACTCAACACCCGGTCCATTTCACAAGACTCAGCCGTGCAACGCAGTGGACGCGCCGGAAGATTATCCGCCGGTGTCTGTTACCGCATGTGGACGGAACAGCAACAGCCACGTTTACCCAAACATGCATCGGCTGAAATTTTACACAGCGACCTGTCATCGTTGGTACTGGAACTGGCCAACTGGGGCGTGACTCAGATTGATGAAATGCAGTGGATGGATCTACCGCCAAGCAGTGCCACCGAACAAGCAAAAACACTGCTGCAACAACTCAGTGCCATAGATGACCAAGGTAAAATTACTGCACACGGTCGTGACATGTTAAAGCTGGGCACGCATCCACGCTTAGCGCACATGATGCTGGCTGCAGTTAATCTGGATCAGGCTTATCACGCGTGTTTGATCGCCAACCTACTCACCGAGAAAGATTTATTCCAAGCTAATACGGATAAAAGTGCCGACATTCATGACCGGCTTAATATTCTTGTACATGGCCAGAAAAATCATCATAGCCAAAACCATCACAGCATAGATAGCCAACAATGCAAACGCATAATACAAACCGCCGATGATTTTTTTAAGCGAGTTAAACGTTGCAGCCTGTCTATAACAAAATCA
>JAUVDT010000057.1 GCA_030595185.1 Gammaproteobacteria bacterium | reverse complement strand
CTAAACTTGCACACAAAACCATGGTCAACTGGCCAACCAGCAGCCCAAAACCCGATGCATTTCATTTGATGGGCGTTAAAACGGGTTGGGATAGAGTGAGTAAAAAATACGTTGATAAAGCCGCTGGTTTTCAGGCTCGTGAAAATTTAAACTTATTATACGTGGCATTAACACGCGCAAAGCAGTTCCTATTTATCAGCGCCAGTGAACCCAATAAAAAAGTAAAAACCGACAACCCAAGTTGGTATCACCTGATTGAACAAGGCATGAAACACCTGACTCAAGCAGAAGAACTTGATAGCACTAGCTGCTATCAAGAAGGTGAGATTATTTACTCAACAGAGACAAGCAGTAAAGGAGCTTCAAGCCATCAACCTATTAGTGTGCCGACTGAATTGTCTCAAGTTATTTTTGAAAAAGAAGAAGTCGAAAGCATTACCCCTAGCCAATCTGATACAGCGGATGACAAAACAGTTACCACTGCAACAGATGAAGATGGCATGACCCGAGGCACCATCATCCACCGCGCGCTTGAGCTATTAAGCAACAACGACTCAGTGACGGATGCACAAATCCTATTACAATTGAAAATTGAATCGGGCGATATACTTACTAGTGACGAATACATTGAATGCCTCAATGAAGCCAAAGCAGTCATTACACATGCTGATTTTGGGCACTTATTTAATCAAGATAGTTTTTCTAAGGCCTATAACGAATTACCAATTCACTACCGTACTGACAAAAAAGATATTCATGGCGTGATTGATAGAGTGGTTATTAAAGATAATACGCTTTATCTGATTGATTATAAAACGCATCAGAATATTACCAGTGAGAATATTTCAGAAGTGGCCGATGAGTATAAAAAGCAGATAGAATTTTATAAACAAGGTTTGCAGAAAATATGGCCTGACCATACGATCAAGCCGTATTTGTTGTTTACTCATTGCAATGAGTTATTTGAGTTATAGACTTTAATTACTCTGAAAACATAGAATCATTTATGGGTTGGGTTAGCGATAGCACAAAATTCAAAAGTTTAAAAAAATTAAGATCAAAATCAAAGGCATGTCGGTAGTCGACCGACAGCGAGTAACCTTTCTTGCTCGCACAAGAAACGTCACCCAAAGAATGCGCCCCAGTTCACAAGCCCGCATAAAAAACATGCGGGTACCCTCATCACTCGCTATCTATGTGGCTGCTGCGGAACTCGCGAATGATAAAACTATTCGCTCAGACATCCTCGCAGAAAGCCTCCACATTGATAACTCTCTCTTCGGCTTGCTCAAATGGGGAGAGGTAAATCAAAGTCAAAAAATAAAAGCCAAACATTTAAATCAGAATATTAAAAGCAAGAACCTAACAGAACATATCGGTTTTGACTTACCTTCCCGTCTCGCTGTTTGCCGGGCATTGTTTCCATAAAGGGGAAATACGCCATGGACGGCGTATTTAGTTTTGTTGAGCAGGGATGCGAATCAAAACGACCCGTGAGCGAGGTTATAACTAATTCAAGAATTTAAGTGGAATATGCTCGCAGGTACAATGCGCGGGAACCCGCAGGGCAAACAGTGTGAGGGCGGCTTTTTTGGGTACTTTTTCAGCTGTAGGAAAAAGTGCCTCGCCCGCCGGTGCGACTACCGGCAATGTTTCTACAAAGCAATTAACTTACACCTTGGCAAAAAACTCTAACCACCGACGCCTTTGACTTTAACCTAAGTAACAAAACTCATAGCCAAAGTCCCTGTTACCAACGCCCAGCCATCAATCAACACAAACAACATCAACTTAAACGGTAATGAAATAATCAGTGGAGATAACATCATCATACCCATTGCCATTAATACCGATGCGACCACCAGATCAATAATTAAAAACGGTATGAATAACATAAAGCCAATCTGAAATGCTGTTTTCAACTCACTGGTTAAAAAAGCCGGCATCAACAAAGAGAAAGGAACACTCTCTGCTGAATCAATTGGACCATGATCAGAAATCCGCGCAAACAACGCAATATCATCTTCACGTGTTTGTGCCATCATGAAATCATGGAATGGTTTTGTTAATTTTTCAATCGCATCATCTGCCGATATTTTTTCTGCTGCATACGGCACATAAGCTTCGTTATACACTTTAGTAAACACTGGCGACATAATGAAAAAAGTTAAAAACAAGGACAGACCTATCAACACTTGATTTGAAGGTGTTTGAGCCGTTCCTAATGCCTGCCTTAGAATAGACAACACAATAATAATTCTAGTAAACGATGTCATTGTTAGTAACAAAGCGGGTAATAACGTCAGCACCGTCATTAAAGCGACTATTTGCAGAGTAACGCTATACGTTTTTCCACCCGCAGTATCTTGAACGGTTATTGCTGTAATACCCGCATCAGCAAAACTAACAACAGGCACAAGACTAATAAGAATAGTTACTAAGGAAAGTAAAAGTTTTTTATCATTTATTTTATTACATAACGATTGAAAACATGACGTGTTCATTTTTCAGTCGTCTTTTTATTCATTGTTTTACTAAGTGCTTGTAATAATTTGTCTTTAAAGTCAGCACCCGCACTAACGGTTTCTGTTTCATTTTCAAATTCACCATCAAGCACATGTAAGGTACTCACTTGTCCTTGGGCAACACCAATCACAAGTCGTTTGTTTTCAACTTGAATTAGAACAACTTTTTCTCTTGTACCTACTGATAAAGCACTTAATACTTGTAAACGTTGAGAGCCTGCCATTTGCATTCCCCCCATTCGTTTTACAACCCACGCCATAAGAAATATAAGCGCTAAAACCAGACCTAAACCCATAAACATATTAACAATACTGGATGCAGATAATGGATCAACGGGTAATTTTTTTTCCTCGGCTACAGCGTTAACTGTTAGAGGTAATATCAGTAATAGATAAAATATTGTTTGAGAAAATCGACTTATCATATTTAATTATTTTAATGTTTTAACGCGTTCCGCAGGGCTAATAATATCGGTCAATCTAAGACCAAATTTATCATTTACAACCACTACTTCACCACGAGCAATTAAGGTACCGTTAACCAATACATCCATTGGTTCACCGGCTAAGCGATCTAGCTCAACAACAGAACCCTGGTTCAACTTTAATAGGTTTCTGATACTGATTTGTGTACGACCAATTTCCATTGATATGTGTACAGGAATATCAAGAATCGCATCCAGTTTTACATCTTCAGATGAACCAAATTCAGCGCCCAGTCCTCCATCGTTGGATAAAGTATCCATCTCGTGTGGCTGCACACCTAAACTTTCATCCGCTTCTGCTACAACTTCAGTATCACCTTGCTCTTCATCTGCCTGTTCTTGTAATGCGGCAGCCCAATCATCTTCGTCACTCATAGTAACAACTCCACTTACTGCACTATATGTCTAATAATTTAAAATCAATTGTTTCACGCTTAACAACTTCCTGTACTTTTACAGAGACTCTTCCATTAGATAGTCCCATCTTTCCTCTAAATAATGGAATACCTTTCGACTCAATAATTACTTTTTCTGGCATATCAAATGGAATAACATCGCCTAATTGCAATTTATTGACATCACCAATGTTCATTTGTGTTTCAACCATATTCGATTTGACTTCGATCTCTGCTTCAAAAATTTCATTACGTAATGAGCCAACCCAACGGTCATCTATTTCAGTCACGTCACTTTGTACACCGGCATCCAGTAAGTCACGAATCGGTTCAATCATTGAATAAGGCATTGTGATATGCAGATCACCACCGCCACCTTCAAGATCAATTCTAAATGTACTCACTACAACTACTTCAGAAGGACTTACAATATTAGCAAGATGAGGATTCACTTCTGAACTTTGATACGTAAATTCTAATTTAGTCACAGGCTCCCAGGCCTTTGCCATATCAACAAAGGCTTGTTCTAATAACATTTGAATAATACGCTGTTCTGTCGGTGTGAAATCTCTACCTTCAATTTTGTTGTAAAAGCGCCCTTCACCACCAAAATAATTATCCACAACGACAAAAACCAGTTTTGGATCAATAACAAAGAGAGCTGTACCACGCAATGGTTTTACACGTACAAGATTCAGGCTGGTGGGCACGTACAAACTATGTACATATTCTGCAAACTTAAGCATTTGCACACCACTAACAGATAATTCTGCATTACGCCTTAATAAATTAAACAAGCTAATTCGAAAGTTTCTGGCAAAGCGTTCGTTGATCATCTCTAACGTTGGTAAACGCCCACGAACTATCCGTTCCTGACTATTGAAGTCATACCCACGTGCAGTACCGTCATCTTCTTCTGCTTTCGTATCGACATCACCGCCATCAACTCCATGGAGTAGCGCATCAATCTCATCTTGGCTTAATACATCTTGCACTATGCTATTCCACTATTGCATTACAAAACTAGTAAACAAAAAGGCTTCAATTTTATGAGCCTCACCTGCACCTTTTAAGGTCGCCTCTACTACTTCAATGGCTTTTTTACTCAATGCTCTTTTGCCTTTAATCGTATTTAGCTCTTCATACTTCTGGCTACCAAATAAAAATAATAAATCATTTCTAATCTTAGGCATATGTACTTTTAATGCTTCTTCTACATTTTCGTCATAAGTCATCACCTGAACATCCACTTGCAAATGTGATGCTGATGACTGATCTTCGAAGTTCACTAAAAAAGCAGGATGCAGCGGTACATAAATAGGTGTTTTTGGCTCTTCTACCACCTCTTCAACAGCAGGCTCACCATTTTCAGATACAGCTGCAGGTTTGCTTTTATCACCCGTCGTCAAAAACAATGCGACTCCAGCACCAACCACAAGGACCAACAGAACCACCAAGATGATCACAATCATCTTCATTGACCCGCCGGACGCTTTTTCCTCTACATTTTCTTCTACTTTTTCTTCTTTAGCCATGAGCCTAAATTCCTTAACCTTGGTTTATAAAAAGCAACAAACGTGCCTATATTGATTGTAAAAATATTAAATTCGAATTAATTACAGAATAATCATCTATTTATTTGTTTTCTAAGGGAATAATAGACTATTTTGTAAAAAAATATGTAAATAAAAAGCAAAATCTGCCGCTCTTATAATTAATGGTGACGACAAAATGACACCAAATTTCCGACATTTTTGGTATAAACTGATTATATGATTAATATTCCACCTATACATTCCAGTAAAAGGATTGATGTCAAGATCATCCCGACCATATTAAAAACATGGCAAATTGGTCAAATACTAGAGAGCCGGGCAAAAACCAGTAGTAATGTTGATGGTGAGCTTCTGGTGAAAATTGGTCACAATGTACTTAACGCCACGACTAAAACCCCCATACAAGCTGGTGAAGAACTCACTTTACAAGTGACCAGGTTGGGAGAGACACCTCTACTAAAAATTTTAAATAGTCCAACCAAAACAGACCCTATTACTATACTGCTACGACAAGCCGTGCCACAAAATGACAGCATCCAGAAATTACTCAATTTAGTAAGCCACACCAAATTATTAATACCAGATACAGAAATACCAGTCTCAACTAAAACTACTATAGAAACAGTCAATAAACCGCTGGAATTGAATACTATCAGGCAACAATTAAACGCCCTTATTCAAATCCCTCTAAAAGCCAACGAAGTGTCACCAAAAAATATTCAGAACTTTTTACAAAAAAGCGGGATTAGCTTTGAAAATAACTTAATTACTCAGGGCTCTATTCCACCAAAAGATCTTAAACTTGAGCTCATTCAATTAAAACAATCTGTTCAACAATTACTAAGTAATACAAATTACACTGATATTGTCAAAGACCCCCAATCAATAAAGACACTGATCCCAAACAACAGAATATCAACATTAGCTAATTACCTACTCTATGGAATACCACCAGCTGATAAGAGCATCATTATCAACGCTCTCTCTCATGCCAGCCCCATTTATGACAAGACTCTTACCGAAATACCATCTGTTATATATAAGATGATCCATAAGCTAACGCCTACTCAAAACCAACAACTCAAACAATGGATTCAATTTCTACCCGCACTGATGGAAATGCGACTATTAATTGAGCAAAGCATTAGTACGATTAATAATCATCAATTACAGGCTGCACAAGCAGATTCTGATTCAGCCTTTATGGTTTTATTTAATTTACTGGTTGCTAAAAACCCTGAATGGATAGATTTATTTAATATAAAAATAAATAAAGAAGAAAAAGATAATACAGATGAAGAACACTGGAAAGTCACTATACAACTTGAGATGCCTGACCTGGGCCGAATAGAAGCCAAACTTATTCTAATTGATAAACAACTACACGCCGGTATAACAAGTGAATTACCAATGACTCATCAGGTAATACAAGAGAACATTGAAATTTTAGAATCGGCTTTAATAACATCGGGGTTTAATGTGGCCACCATTAGCTGTAAACAGGAAACAATAAAGCCTTTTACCAACAGCCAACTCAGACACGGCCCATTACTAGATGATAAAGCTTAAACAATGAAACAGAAACTGCCTATCGCCATAGCACTAGAATACGATGAAGATAACGCACCTATTGTTAATGCAAAAGGCACCGGCGATTTAGCCAAACGAATCATTGAAATAGCAAAAGAAAACAACATCTACTTACAAGAAGACAAAGAATTAATTCAAATATTAGCCGAACTAAACTTAGGCGACGAAATTCCAGAACAACTCTACAAAGCAGTGGCAGAAATCATTGCCTTTGCCTATATCATTAAAGGTAAGTTTCCGAAAAATCATAAGCCATAGGTTAAGCCCCCTCCCCGCCCACACAGCACACACAGCACACAGCGTTTAAATAAAACTTACGAATTCACATTTTTTACCGGCTCTTTTTTTGATTTGTTAGATTATGCTGTGAATATAGGCTGGCTCACAGCTAAGCACAAACGTAGACAATGACATCCTGCCCATCAAAGCAACTACAGTGATACAACCCCTTTATATCCCCGTTAAATATTCAATATAAATAATCGCTATCAATATAGATTAAAAGCTAGAACAATTTAAAACCATCTCGTGCTTTTATTTTTGATTTTTTGCAATTTATTTTTTGCAAAAAAAAGCCCGGTAACTACCGGGCTTTTTTCATATTACCAATAAACTACTCCTGAATTGTCGTAATATCATAAGTAACTTTAAGGCTACATCCTGGATCGACACCAGCTTTTAGTGTGGTGGTTTCTTCCAAATCAAAAGTGGTTAACACCGTTTTAAGTTTTTCGTAAGACCATCTTTTTTGCAAAGCATTCACTGGTGAAGCCCAATAAGCTACACAGTCCTGAGGGTTCGCTGCATTACGTTCCCAGACTCCCCCTGTTTGCAGATGATTATAATTGACTCGAGGTGTTTTACAAAAGTGACCACTCCATGCTTTCAGTGTTTGACCTTCTGCAATTTTTACACGCTGAGGATGATAAACTTGCTCTTTTAGCATCAATATTATGTCGTGCATTTCATCCGGCGTGTCATAGGTGGAATCAAGCTCGTCAGTAGCCATCGAAAACCACTCCGAGTTATATATAGGGCCAACAGCTAGAGGCTCATAAGAATACCCACCATCATTGACGAACTCAACACCAGTTCCGCCCTGGAAGGCACCATTGCTATCAACGCCATTAGTAAACCCTCTATCAGCATTAACAGTCCAGTTACTCGGGTTGCCTTCAGTGGGGGTTTGCAGCCTAAGCAACAGATTACTCCATAGGCTCGAAGCGCCTAATGTATAGTCGATTCGCGCATAATACCCGACGTTAGCCGTATATCTAGAAAATGGCATCAAGTTCGGATCAAAGGCCACCTGGTCTTCACTGAAACCAAACAAACCTGAATAATAACCAAAGCACTGATTTGCCGTAATCTTACTAATACTGGCCACTGCAATGACTTCCGGTATGGTCACACTACGGTTGTGAACCGATGTAATCTCAGCACCATCTTCCAGACCATCGGCATCAGTATCTTTAGCCAGCGCATTACCGCTATTTAATTTTTCCTGATCATCTGTAAGTCCGTCATTATCAGTATCTGCAACGAAAGGGTTACTCGGTATCAACAACGAACTGCCAACCGGATAACCCAGTGCCCAGCCTGCGATTTCATCACCATCATTGATGCCATCTCCATCGGTATCTGCATTATTAGGGTCACAACGACTTGCGCTAGTAGGAGACAATTTGTAAATGTCATATGCCGGGTCGTTAAGCGCTACAATTGCGGCGTTATACTTACTCACGCAGTGATCGACAACAGGCATTTGCGCACTAAAGGTTGCGCTTACCCTGCCCAATTCCTCAGAATCAGAAAGACCATCACCATCAGTATCCGCTAATCCTGGATCTGTCAGTGTTATAAACGTCTCCTCTATATCGGTTAGTAAATCACCATCAGAATCTGCCGCGTAAGTTGCGCTATCGTCAGCTGTCGGATCGGTACCACCCGTCATTACTTCAAAATAATCCGATGCACTATCTCCATCCGTATCACTGTTCCGTGGATCGGTTAAATATGTTCTTTCTTCAGAGTCTGTTAAGCCATCCCCATCAGAATCCGCAAGAGTCGGATTACTGGTGTAAACGCTGGTAAGGACTGAGTAACCATTAACTTCATCTCCATCATTAATGCCATCACCATCAGTATCAGCGACACTAACATCTGTTCCGAGGATATATTCTTCACGATCAGATAAGTTATCAGAATCTGTATCCTGGATATAAACCATACGTACACCGTCACCAGCTTTAATGATCAGATTTTCGAAGTCTTGAATAATACTAGGTGTATAGATATCAGTTTCTGTTCCCACACCTGAAGCAGTCGTATGCTCGTGCGCAACAAACCACAGTTTCTTAGTCAAAGCATTCGCAGCAATACCGCGAATACTTGCTAGACGGCTAGAGACTACAGCAACTGTGTCACCAGTAGGTATCAGGCTTTCATTTTGAACAGTATAAGGAAGTTTTAAAATGTCAGTTAAGATTTGGGCCAATGTTAGGCTTTGCGAGTTAATATCCAGTGCGGTAGCAACACGATAAGTTTCTGGTAGGCCTGCCTGGCCATAATCAATACTGATAGTTGCCGTTCGTATCGCGACATCATCCGACAAATTAACCCAGTTGGTTTCATTGTTATCAGAGCCCAGGTTATTGTCGCCAACATTAGGCGTAATGACCAGATTACTGTAGTTATTGATCAGTGTTTTATAATTTTCAAGACTCATATCCAGAGTATAAACTTCACTTGTCGCTGCTCCGCCAACTGCCAGGGGAATGGTGGCTGTTGAATTTGGCGCTCTTAGTAAAGTACCTATAGGGATACCATAACCGCTCGCATTATCACCAGCCATAGTAACCGATAAGCTTAGGTCATTAAGCGTGTAAGCTACGTGACCTGGGTTTTCAACACTAACAAATAAGGCCATACTAGCCGAATCGACATTATTGGTAATATCATTCGAAAATGCCTGCAGTGTGCTGTATGACTCGCCATTACTTTGCTGCGTTGTATTTGACCAGTTCGTTCCATTCGAATCAGTATCGGTGAATCCGGACGTTAATTTGAGACCTACTTTTACCTCGGGAGTAAAACTTACTGTCGCTTCAGTGGAGACCTCAGTTGAAAAATTTCTTGCAATGCTATGAGAGCTTTCACCACCATAGGTGCTTATGGTATCGGTAGAAACAGTCTGCTGATATCCTGTTTCAAACGTATTACCGGTACTCGTCGAGGTGCTATAGGTCAACGAGAAATTAGGCACACCGAATGACACATTGAGTTTTGGTACATCGGCAATTAAAGGATTAAAGCGGTAGTTGCTATTGCTGGGATCAAAATTCTTGTTAATGATTTCTTCAAAATCACTGTAACCATCACCATCTGTATCCGCTACGTCAGGATTGGTGTGATACAGATTGATTTCATCAGCATCGGTTAAACCATCTGAGTCAGTATCAGAAGTAGATAAACCAGGAATATCACCGCCGCAGGCTGTCAACATAAATGCCGACAGCAATGACAATAATAATAATGTTCTATTTTCGTTTTTCATTTTCATCCTCAAACCATATTTTTTATTAAATTTTGCTCAAACAAAATAAGGCGGTAGCACCGCCTGCAAACTCGTTGTGAATATTTTTAAAGTCCAAATTCGTATTCAAACAACTCTCCAAAAATCACAGAAATGCTTGATGCTTTTGTTACCAATCCTTAAAGAAACTGAATAGTTACGCTATTACAGCCGACTAATGTCCGATAAACGTCCGATAAGTTTACGAAAAATGTAGGTGAGAACTTATAGTGTCAAGCAGAGTGAATCTATTAACAAAAGTTAGTATTTAGAATTTAAATGACAGAAAGCTGTGTTACATCATGATGTGATATTGCCGCAGCCACTTGTAGCCGGGGAATTGACGTTATGAATAAAGATGAGATTAATAAACAGGATGCCGAATAACATCTTGTACTATGTTTGTAATAGTAATTTTCTTCCAGCATTTGCGGCTTGAGTTCGGTTATCAACTCCGAGGGTTCTTAATATGATAGTTACATATTGCCTTATTGTGCCTTCACTAAGACTTAGCTTATCGGCGATCTGTCGATTACTGAGGCCATCGACCAGGCACTGGACAATTTCGATCTGACGAGTGTTAAGTGACACTTCGCCTGTGAGTTTTGTTTCTAGCAGCGCGGCCTGTGGAAAACATTTTTCACCCGCAAGTACTTTTTCGATAACTGAGATGATGGTTTGTGAATCAGAAGATTTTGGTAAATATCCTGCAACACCTTGTTTGGCAGCCATCTGTATTGTTTCATTCCTGTCGTCAGCGGAGACTACGACTACCGGTGCAGCTGTACGACGGCAAACCTCTGGCAAGGTCGCCACTCCATTTGATCCAGGCATATTGAGATCAAGTAAAATGAGTGAAAAGTCGTGATGGTCAATCTGTTGATAAACCTCTGCCATGTTCGCGGCTTCCACTACTTCGATTTCACAATTATACAGGTTAATAAGTTGTTTCAGCCCATCACGGAAAAGCGCGTGATCTTCACATATTAATAACTTCATTTACGTCCGTATATTGTTTATAGAGATAACCACACTATATATGAAACCAGCAGTAAAGATAACTCTTCTGAGCGTGCTAGTTACATATTGTGATAGGCTTCACGGTAAATAATAATGAGTAATATTGGTAATATGGAAATTGAACAAAAGGTACAGAATGAACGTGTAAAAGCACTTTACCTGCATTCGAACACGAGTCTGTTGGGATTACTGACACTGAGTATTGCGATACTTTATTTCTTTTGGGGAAAAGTTGAGCAAGAATTGATTGTGGTGTGGTTTGCAGCTTTATTGGTGATCTTTACAGGACGTATTATATTATCCTGGCGCTTTAATAAAATATCAAACACAGACTTTAGTGCCACTAAATGGAATTGGTTTTTCACTGTAGGCTCGGTGTTATCGGCGATAATTTTAGGTTCATCTGCCCCCTTGTTTATAGATTTTTCAGCGCCTAACTCGGCTATTTTTTTAACCCTTGTTATGTCTGGTACAGTTGCTGGTGGCATGGCGGCACTGTCTTCATTTCTTCCTGCTTTTTATCTCTTTTCACTTGTCTGTCTTGCACCATTGGCTTATCAATTCTATGACCAGGGGGGAGAGCTCTATATATTCTCAGTTTTCATCACTTTGTTTCTTATTATGTATTCCTCTTACGCAAGAAATATGCACACAACCTTGACCACATCAATACGACAACGGTTTGAAAACCTTGAGTTACTTGAGAAGTTAATTGAGCAGACTCACATTGCAGAAAAAGCCAGCATGGACAAGTCCCGTTTTCTTGCAGCTACTAGTCACGACCTGCGACAACCGTTGCATTCGCTTGGTTTATTTTTACATGTACTTAAAGAAAAGCTAAACACGCCCGAACAGAAACGATTGATGATTCAGACCGAAAAATCACAACGAGTCTTAAGCCAACAACTCAATTCTATTATTGATATCACGCGGATTGATGCCGGTGAATTGTCTGTCAACAAACAGCCAATCCAGCTTAAAGAATTTATCGATGAACTTGTAGATGAATTTTCTCTGTCTGCGAAGAAAGCAAACTGTCGTATCAGTACACAAATCACGAATGACTGGATTGATACAGATAAAGTATTGCTTGCACGCATTGTGAGAAATATTATCTCTAACGTTATTCAGCATTGCCCTGAGAAAAATCTCCTTATTGAATCACACCGACGTGATAACAATATTGAACTGCTATTTATTGATAACGGGCCAGGGCTTGCAGAGGCCGATCAGGAAGTTGTTTTTTCAGAATTTTATCAGCTCAATAACCCGGAACGAGATCGCAATAAAGGACTGGGGCTCGGACTCTCAATTGTTAAACGACTCACTAAACTACTAAATATAAATTTAAAACTAAGTAGCCAGAAAGGTGAAGGATGTACGATCTCTATTACTTTACCACTCTACATTGCTGAGCTTAAAACAGAGATTTCGGATACGGAAACTGAAACAGATAGCAAGTTCGATGTTGCCGGTTTGTTCATTGTAGTGGTTGATGATGAAAGTGAAAATCTGGAAGCGATGCGTGAAGTATTAATATCATGGGGATGTGAACTGCTTTTAGCCAATACTGAAGACGAGCTGATGAAAGAATTTTATTCATCTGATTATGCCGTGCCAGATATGCTCTTGATCGACTACCGTCTACGCGAAAAACGAACGGGCTTCGAAGTCATTGAAGCGGTACGTCGTCACTTTAGTAAAATGATTCCAGCAGCCATCATTACCGGTGATACGACGCTTAACCTTGAAACCAAGCTCACTACTGAGAACTGCAAAACACTTTATAAGCCTCTCGCAACTGAAGACTTAAAAAAACTACTTAATAGTGTGAGCTAAGGAAACCCTGGAACAACTCTACAAAGCAGTGGCAGAAATCATTGCCTTTGCCTATATCATTAAAGGTAAGTTTCCGAAAAATCATAAGCCATAGATTAAAAACTCTTAACATCTTGATACTATATTTCATATAAAAAATTACGAACTCACATATCCACGATAGTCGAAAATCAGTCCATAATAATCGTTAAAATAATCTATCTAGACTTCTGCATTTGGCGGTTGCTTCAACTGGTTAATGCAACGCTATAATCTTTAATTAAAAAGATGGAGTGTTGTAAATACCCTATAGACCACGAATAGAATATATGACCGAACAGAAGAACGAGATATGGGATCGCTGGCAACGAGGTGAATCTCAAAGCTCAATTGGACGCTTATTTGAACGAGAATCATCCTCTATATTTGGTTTGTTATCGCCTAGTGGTGGTATTAGACTTACCGCTCGTACACGATCAAAACTTTCTTTAACACTTGCTGAACGTGAAGAAATTTCAAGAGGCATAGTGTGTCAACTTTCTTTTCGTACGAATGTGTGTTTGATCTCAGGCTTAATAAAGAAATTCTTTTTAATTCATTCCATTTTTCATTAACATGATTCAAGTGCGCGAGTATTTCCTGATTTTTCTGCGGTGGAACTATAATGCTTTCTCCTCCATCTAAATCAATTATAATTCCATGCTCATGATTCTTTCCTATATAAGTTTTAACTTCACCGCCATGAATAAAAGCATTGTGTGTTTTTTAAAATAATTTTGATGTTAAATCTACTTTCTTCTTCTCGGATAAAGCCATTTTAAAATTGGAAGTAGCAAGTCCGATTAATACCTGATTAACTTCACTAACATATTGGCGAACTAGCATTCTTTTTATCACTGCTATTGGTTATATCCAGACGCATAGAAAAAACAACTAAAAGTCCGCTGTGTGTCAATTAGAGACAACCTCACTTATTACATAAATAACGATGATGCCGTAACAACTGGTTTCATACTATTTTTTAAACAATTTCTTTCAAGACTTCGACTAAACGTTCACACTCTTCCCAAGTCCCAACTGTTATTCGTAAATAGTTATCTATTCTGGCTTGTTTGAAATGACGTATTATTATTTTTTGTTCCCTTAATTTTTTTGCTATCTCTTCTGCTTGAATAGATTCATGTTTAACAAACACAAAATTAGTAGCTGATGGTATTAATTTAAAGTTCATCGCTAATAGCTGATCATTTAACCATGTGCGACTATTGATGATTTTTTGACATTGTTCTGAAAAATACTTTTCATCATTAAATGCCGCAATTGCACCGGCAGTTGAAAAACGATCCATAGGATAAGAGTTAAATGAATTTTTTACCCGTTCTAGTGCTTCAATTAAATTAGCATCACCAATTGCAAAGCCTACTCTCAAACCAGCTAATGAGCGTGATTTTGAAAGCGTCTGAATAACCAATAAGTTGGGATATTTATCGATTAGAGCAATGGCTGTTTCACCACCAAAGTCAATGTAAGCTTCATCGACTACAACGACTGACTCTGTGTTTTTCTGTAGATAGTTTTCAATATTACTCAACTCAAGTAGCTTACCCGTTGGTGCATTAGGATTAGGAAAGATAATCCCGCCATTTTGTACTGAGTTATTTGCTTGCTGTATATAATCCTGCACTATAATTTGAAAATTTTTGTCCAATGGAATTTGTCTATATTCAACACCAAATAATTCACAATAT
>JAUVDT010000088.1 GCA_030595185.1 Gammaproteobacteria bacterium | reverse complement strand
GGCATCTCCATCGCTTAATTCGGGCTCGGTTAAACTGGCGCTCTGAATATCAACAGCACGAAATAACTTTACGGTATAAATGAGCTGTGCCTGAACATAAACAGAAGTGTGGTTTACTTCTGCTTCAAGAAAAAGGTTTTTTTCCGCCGATGATGAGGTTGAAGATTGTTTGTTGATTTTAATATTTAATCCAGGGCTTCTATCATTTCCAAACTCTATTGCAGGTAGTGCATAAGTTCCTGCTTGTTTTGCAAGCAGCACAAGCGTCCAGACAGTCTTGCGGCTGAAGTTACCGTTAACAATGCTCATATTGCTGCTTTGGTTTTTACTAAGAATATCAAAATAAATTGTTAAAGGTGAAAAGTCAGGATCGGCATCTACGCTGCCATCTGCTTCGAAAACAAGATTAAATGATTCGCTGGCATTAATATTTTGACGATCGACATAAACTCGAATATCTGCAGCAAATGCACTGTTAACAAATAAACAGAGTGTTAGAAAGAAAGAGTAGGATAAAGTTTTCTTTACCATTGTTGTTCGCCTGAATTTGAATTCTGTCGTTGTTGGGATTGGTACTTGAATTTCCGCCTAAGCAAACCACCTGGGTCATCGGGTATGCGTCGTAGCCACTGTTCATTAGCCTGTTGTTGTTCTTTGGAAAGTTCGTTGTCCTGAATAGACTCTTGTGCGTTGTCTTTGTTTTTCTTATCGCTTGAAGGTTCTTGTTGTTTGGCGTCTTCTTGAGATTTTTCTTTATTTTTGTCAGATGATTTATTATCTGATTCCTTACTGTCAGAGCTTTTCTGCTCTGAGTCTTTTTTATCGCTATCTGACTTGTTATCGTCTGAAGACTGACCCTCATCTGATTTTTTATCAGATGCATCATCTTTATTGTCTTTAGATGAACTGTCCTTACTATCTTCCTTGTCTTGTTTTTGTTGTAATTTTTCGACTTGATCACGGTTGTGCTTTGCGTCACCATGATTAGGGTTTTCTTCAATTAGTTTATTGTAATTTTCCAGTGCTTTGTCATATTGTCCTAGCTGAGCTTGAGTGTTAGCTAAGTTATATAAAATATCGGGGTTAGATTGATCTAGCTGTTGGTATGATTCTAAGGCCTTCTTGTATTGTCCTGATTTGTATTGAGCGGCTGCTTTCCATTTTTTGTCAGAAAATAATTTAGCCGCTTCACCTGCATTATTTTTTTGGAATAATTCGCGTGCTTGCTGGTTCTGGTTTTTCCAAAGCTGATTTAATTCAAAGGCATGTGCTGATTCTGGCTGCGGCAAGATAAAGAAAACAATAAAAAACAAATAACCTTTACGAAATGCAAAGGCGGCTAAAGGAAGTAATGCCAGTAATAACCACGGGCCTGCTTCAAACCAGGTGTCGGTATTTAATTCTGTTGATTCAGTTTGGTTTTGATCTAAACCGCTATTAAGCGGTTTTAGTAAATGTAAAATATCACTGTCATCTGTTGTTAAAAAACGAAATGATCCAGAGGCTGTTGAAGCCAATTTTTTGAGCTGACTTTGGTTGACTTTAGGAATAACGATTGCACCACTACTATCCTTCAAAAAAACACCAGACGAAAGAGGGATAGGCGCACCATCGGTGCTGCCAACACCCAATACGGAGAGTGTGTATTGTGGTGATAATAGTGATTCGGTAACTTTGATGGCGTTTTCGTTAATACCATCTGTTATTAATAATATATGACCTTTGATCTGAGAGGTTTGTTTAAATAAAGAGTGAGCTAATTCCAGTGCTTTAGATGTGTTACTACCTTGTGCTGGCATAATTGCGGTATTTAAACTTTTTATTTGGGAAGATATGGTAGCGGTATCTTCAGTTAATGGGGTGACAGTGAAAGCATCTGCGGCATATACAATTAGAGCTGTTTGTCCTTCTGTACGTTGTTGCAGTATGTCTTCTATTTTATGTAGCGCGCGCGTGACACGGCTGGGTTTTATATCCGTAGCATCCATTGAACGTGAAAGGTCTAATACAATAATTAATGCAGACTGCTTTTTAAAGACAGGTTGCGGGCGTTTTTCCCATGTTGGGCCTGCTAATGCCGTAATAGTGAGTAAGCCGGCGATCATAAATAAAAATAAAGGTCTCTTTTTTTGTTTGATATCTGAGCTTTCAAATAAATAAGGTAATAGTTTTTTGTCACAAAAACTTTGCCAGCTTTTGTTTTGTAATTGCAGGCGCTGTAATAACCAGTAAAAGACAATTAATGGAAAGATAGCAAGAAACCATTCAGGCCGTATGAAATGAAATAAGCTCACAAGCGACCTCGGGTGAAAATACGTATCAAAATAATGATTGCTGAGATGACGAATGAAACACCTAGAGGCCAAAAGTAAAGCGCCGTGGTTGGTCTGAAATTTTGAGTTTCCTTTTCAACGGGTTCTAGTTCGTCTAATAATTGGTATATTTTTTCTAATTCTTGAGTGTTACGTGCACGAAAATATTTTCCATTGGTCTTTTGTGCGATAGCGGTTAACGTTTTTTCATCTAAATCAGCCGAAGGGTTTACACGGCGTGAGCCAAAAATTGAGCGTACGATCATTTCATCGGCACCAATACCAATGGTGTAAATTTTAAGCTGATATTGTTTTGCCAGTTCGGCTGCTTTTAATGGTGTTACTTCGCCAGCAGTATTGGCGCCATCTGTTAACAATATAAGTACCCGGCTATTAATGTCTTCCTTTTCAAGGCGTTTAACAGCAAGACCAATAGCATCACCGATGGCAGTTTCTTTACCTGCTAAGCCGATGATAGATTCATTTAATAAGGTACTGACAGTTTGTCGGTCAAATGTTAAAGGTGTTTGCAGGTAAGCTTTTTTTCCAAATAGGATGAGACCGATTCGGTCGCCCTTACGGCGTTTAATGAATTCACTGGCCACTGCTTTGGTTGCGGTTAGTCTATCGACCAGTTGGCCGTTTAATTTAAAGTCTTCAACTTCCATGCTGCCCGATAAATCAACAGCAAGCATTAGGTCGCGGCCGCTAACAGGTAACTCAATCTGGTCATCTAACCATTGTGGTCTCGCGCTGGCCATTACTAAAAACAACCATGCCGTGAGAGCAAGCAATAAAATAAACTTATTGGAACTATCTGCTTTGTCTGCACTATAACTTTCAAAGTCATGCATAAAGGGGACATGGAGTGCCGCTTCACTTTGGCGCGGGGCTGCAGGTATTAGCTTGTAAACTAAGTAAGGTAATGGCAGTGTTAAAAAAGCCCAGATCCAGTCGAAGTGAATCATTTGTTTTTACCTGACGTCGCAGGTAGCTTGTTTAGCCACTGCAAAGAAAGTTTGATTAGCGCGTTAACATCATCAGCTTGTTCCGATTTGGAATATATGTAATCGGTTAACAAATAGCCTGGGCCATTAGAAAAATTAAGCGTATTTTTTGATAATGATTTATCTAACCAGTTTAGCCATTGAGTTCCTGTGAGGCTTGCGCATTCTGATAATGGATAAGTACTGATAGCAGCGCGGCGCAATAATTCAGAAAGTGAAATAACGAGTTGTTTTTTATCGGATGTGGACTCGTAAGACTCTTTAATGGCACTCAATTCCGCTAATGCTAATCGTTTTATTTCAAATTTTTTACGATAGGCTTTGATGCTTAAAAAACTAATAATACAAACCGCAATAACAGCTAGAATAATCCAGTAACCTGCCGCCGGTGGCCACCAGGATACCGCGTCGGGTAAATGAATATCTTTTAAGTCGAGTTGTTGTTGAGGTGTTTGCATTGTTTAGTTGATGTGGTCTCTAATTTTAATTATCGAGTAGACTGGCGAAAAGATAGTTGAAGTTTTTGTAAAGGGTCTTCTTCAGTGCTGCATTCGATAAATGAAATACGATGTTTGATGGCAAAGTTTTTTAATGATTCTAAACGTTCTACAAAGTGTTGGTGGTATTGCTGTTGACTCTGCTCGTGAGTACTAAATCGTAATTTCTGATTTTTGTTCTCAATCAGGTATTGTCCTGACGATGGTAATGACTTTTCTAGTGTGTCGTAGATAAAAAACATAACGATGTCATTGTGTCGTGATAACTGAGTGATATGGGATAAAGCTTGTTCACCCAAATTTCTAAAGTCACTGAATAAAAAAACTAAACTACCGGGTCTGGCTACTCGGCGTAAACGAGCCAATGCTTGTTCAGCATTAATTTGTTTTCCTTTGCTGGTGTCTTCACTAGTGGCTTTCTGAATTTGTTCGAGCTGTTTAATAAAGTGCAGTACATTTGTTTTTCCGCGCTGTGGTTTTAGTTCATGATGAGTGTGCTCGGAAAAAACCAAACCACCTAAACGATCACCTTGAGCGCTGGCTGCCCATGCAATACTGGCAGCTGCTTTTGCTGCTACGACAGATTTAAAAACACCGTGTGTTGCAAATCGCATGGGTTCACGAAAATCTGTCCAGCAAAGTACAGGGCGTTCTTTTTCTTCTGAAAATACTTTAGTGTGTGCGGTTCCTGTTCGAGCAGTAACTTTCCAGTCCATGCTGCGAATATCATCGCCCGGCTGATAAATGCGTGACTCATTAAATTCCATGCCACGGCCGCGAAAAGATGATAAATAGGCACCGCTCTGCATCGCTTTAATATTGCGTGAAGACAATACAAGTTGTGATGCTTTATGCCGACACTGAATTAATCCATGCTGACTGATGCTGACTAAGCCATCACTGAGTTGGTAGTCAGTCATTTGATTCGATGCCTTTTCAGGTGTTCGATCTGCAGCGGATATTTTTCTTTTTAATCGTGCAAACATTAAGGAACAGCGATTCGATTAATCAGTTCATTAATGAAACGATCAGTCGTGATGCCGTCTGCTTCTGCTTCATAGCTTAGAATTAAACGATGGCGTAGCACGTCAAACGCCATTGCTTGAATGTCTTCCGGCCCAACAAAGTCTCTGCCTGCTAACCATGCATGGGCGCGTGCGCAACGATCTAGGGTGATTGTTGCACGAGGGCTGGCGCCGTACTGCAACCATTGTTGTAAGTCTTTGCCATATTTTTCAGGCTGGCGAGTCGCTAATATAATTTCGAGTAAGTAATCTTCTATATTATCGGCCATGTGAATATCAAGAATTTCATCGCGGGCATCTAATAAAGCCTGTGCACTGATTTGTTCGATAACTTCGCTGGCATTGTGATGGGCTTCACCACGGGCTAATTTTAAAATCTTTCGTTCAGACTCTGCATCCGGATAATCGATTCGAACGTGCATTAAAAATCGATCTAATTGCGCTTCTGGTAAAGGGTAAGTGCCTTCTTGCTCAATCGGGTTTTGTGTCGCCATGACTAAAAATAATTTAGGCAACGGATAAGTCGTTGAGCCGATAGTGATTTGTCGTTCTGCCATGGCTTCAAGTAAGGCAGACTGTACCTTGGCAGGAGCACGGTTAATTTCGTCGGCGAGCACAAGGTTATGGAATAAAGGGCCTTTTTGAAAGACAAAGCTACTGTCTTGAGGGCGATAAATTTCAGTACCGGTTAGATCAGACGGCAGTAAGTCAGGTGTAAATTGAATGCGGTGGAAGTCCGCTTCGATGCCATCGCTTAATACTTTAATAGCGCGTGTTTTTGCTAAACCGGGTGCACCTTCAACTAATAAGTGTCCATCAGCCAAAAGAGCGATTAATAAACGATTAACGAGGTGGTCCTGGCCAATAATGTGTTTTTCTACGTGTTGTTTAAGCTTTTGTATTTCTTCAAAATTAGACATAGTTGTTTTTTAAGTTATCGATGTGAAATTATTATATAGGATTATTTTAAAGCCGGAATTAGAAATATCCAAGTGCGGGGACGGATGAGGGTCAGTCCCCGCGTTTTGCAGGATATATCTTAGTACTTTATGAATAGCTAGTAAGCTATCTCATTTTTTAACCACATGATTTAGTCCTATAATAATTAAATTAGTTCCCTCTATTCACTAGAAGGCTCATCTTTCTGTTCTTAGCTTTTATTTGATTCTTAATGTAAAAGAAATAGACATGTGAAATCAAGTGTTCTTTAAGGTAAATTATAAGGTGGCGATGAAGGTTGTCTTAATATTAAAACAGCAATAAAGGCCTGCTCATAAGCTCTATTAGTGAAATAGCAGGGTTAAGTCGTAGTATATGGAATCTGTCATAAATGAATGGTAATTATCGAATAGGCGTTGACCTTGGCGGCACAAAAATAGAAGCCATTGTGCTGAATCAGCAAGGTGATGAGGTGACTCGAATGCGAGTTAGAACGCCGAATGATGACTATCAGCAAATCCTACTGTCAATCGCTGATCTCGTCGAAGAGGTGGAAGAGGGCTTGAACGAAGTGGCTACTATCGGTATCTGTACACCTGGCGCTATCTCACCGGCCAGTGGCTTGCTTAAAAATTCCAACACAGTTTGCATGAATGGTCAGCCGATTAAAAAAGACCTGGTTTCATTATTGGGTAGAGAAATTCGTATTGCCAATGATGCCAATTGTTTTGCGCTCTCTGAAGCAATTGATGGTGCGGCAGCAGGCGCACAAGTTGTCTTTGGTGTGATAGTGGGAACAGGCACCGGTGCCGGTATTGTTATTAATCAAAACCTATTAACCGGGCGACATGCAATAGCGGGAGAGTGGGGGCATAATCCTTTACCCTGGCCAACCGAAACGGAAATGCAGGGACCTGAGTGTTATTGCGGCAAACGGGGCTGTATAGAAACGTATCTATCAGGTCCGGGAATTACCAAAGACCATCAATTACAAGGTGGTGATAAAGCGAATGCGGAACAAATAGTCGAATTAGCTGCTTTGGGTTTTGAGCGTGCGGAGGCTACACTACAGCGTTATGAAGAACGCATGGCAAAAAGTCTGGCCAGTGTGATTAATATATTAGATCCTGAAGTCATTGTTTTAGGCGGCGGTATGTCTAATATCGAGCGCCTTTATACCAATGTACCCCGATTATTATCAAAATACGTTTTTTCTGATGTGGTGAATACACCTATCGTGCCACCAAAGTTTGGTGACTCAAGCGGCGTGCGAGGTGCTGCCTGGTTGTGGTGATTGCTGTTAACTGATTATGCTTTGGCTATAATGGGCATAACTTTTTATCTGTTAATGGATACTCCATGATTCCTGAAATAACTCTGACCACTCCTGCTTTATTATTCCCCGCTATATCCTTGTTACTGGTTGCATACACCAATCGTTTTAATGCGTTAAGTAGTCGTATTCGTTCCATGAGTGCCAGTTATAAAGTGACGCCAGATAAAATATTGATGGAGCAAATGAAAAGCTTGCGGCACCGCGCGAATATTATTCGTAATATGCAGGGCTTTGGTGTGGGTAGTTTGTTTCTCTGCGTTCTGTGTATGTTTGCACTATTCGGTGGTTTTATCCTTTTGGCTAAAATCGTTTTTGCCTTGAGTTTGATTATGATGATGGTGTCTTTGGGGTATTCATTGTATGAAGTGTTAGTTTCTGTACAGGCATTAAATTTAGAGCTAAATGAATTAGAGACGAAAGACTAATTTCATTGTTTGAGAGGAAATTATGGATATAAAAGCCAGTGAAATAATAGACTTTTGGTATTCGACTCGAATTGAAAAACACTGGTTTAATTCAACACCTGAATTAGATAAAGAGATACTCGATAAATATGGAGATATCTGGGAGCAGGCATTAACAGGTGATTTGGATAGTTGGATGTCAGAGCCGGAAGGCTGTTTGGCTCTGGTTTTGATTCTTGATCAATTTCCTTTAAATATGTTTCGTGGCACGGTTAAATCTTTTCAGTCCGAAAGCAAATCGATTGACGTGACTAAAGTTGCTTTGAGCCATCAGTTTGAGAACAATCTCGATAAAGATAAGTTAGCCTTTTTGTTTATGCCTTTAATGCACAGTGAAAACCTGCTGGATCAGGAGTTATCCGTGTCTTTATTTAAAGAGCATGAGATACAAGGCAATATTCGTTTTGCCGAACATCACCGGGGTATTATTCGACAATATGGTCGCTTTCCGCATCGGAATCATATCTTGGGCCGTAAAAGTACCGAAGATGAAATTCGCTATCTCGAATCCGACGAGGCTTTTAAGGGT
>JAUVDT010000093.1 GCA_030595185.1 Gammaproteobacteria bacterium | reverse complement strand
CACCTCATTACGATTCAATGATTGGTAAGCTAATCGCTTACGGTGAAAACCGTGATGTAGCAATTGCACGCATGTTAGGTGCATTGGACGAAGTCATCATTGACGGCATCAATACCAATATCGATTTACAAAGAGATATTATTAGCGACGCCGCTTTCAAAGTGGGTGAAACCAATATTCACTACCTTGAGAAAAAGCTAGGCCTTTAATAAAAAAGCCCGCGTTAAGCGGGCTTTTTTATTAGTCGAAAGTCCAAAGTTGTTAGTCTAAAGTCGGCTTTGGTTTTTATTTCTGATTTTAGACTTTTGACTGAAGACTTATGACTGACGCTTGGAATCAAGTACACATCACCATTCCTAAAGAACGATTACAGGAAATTGAAGATTTTCTGCTCAGCATTGGTGCGCTTTCGACGACTTATAAAGACGCTGGCGATAATCCCGTGCTGGAACCCTTACCCGGTGAAACACCTCTCTGGCCTGAACTCATCGTGACTGCTTTATTTGCGCAACAAAAAAATATCAATACGGTAATGAATATTCTCAAACGTCATTACCCTGACCTAAATGCTGTGCAAGAAGAACTTGAAGATCGCGACTGGGAACGCAGCTGGATGGATGACTATCAACCGATGTCATTCGGACAACGTCTCTGGGTAGTACCCACCAATATGGAAGCACCGGATAGCAACGCGGTTAATTTACGACTCGACCCTGGCCTGGCATTTGGTACGGGGACACACCCAACCACGTCGCTTTGTTTACAGTGGTTAGATCAACATGACGTAAGGAATTTAACGCTTCTCGATTATGGTTGTGGTTCCGGTATTTTAGCGATTGCCGGCTTATTACTGGGTGCAGCAATGGCAGAAGGTGTTGATATTGATCCACAAGCCATTACCGCCTCTACCAGCAATGCAAAAACTAATCATGTCAGTGACAAACTAAACGTTTATCTACCGGCTGATTATCAAGCCAAACAATACGATGTTGTTATGGCCAATATTCTATCCGGCCCTCTGGCAGAATTGGCTCCTGATCTTAATCGTTACACAAAAATCGGTGGTTCTATCATCCTTTCTGGCATTTTAAGCGAACAGGCTGAATCTATTCGAGCCGTTTACCAGCAATGGTTTGATATGAACGAAGCCATCATTGATGATGGCTGGGCCATGTTAAGCGGCAGAAAATTTGCCCCCTAAATTTGCCTCTAAATTTGCTTGGCGAATAGAGCTGACCTAAAATAGAACAATAGCTCTCAAATGGAATAATAAGAAGAATGCAAATACGTTGCCCTGAATGTAATACTCTTTTCCAATTAAAGGAAGCAGACTTAACAGCATCGAACTCTCAGGTTCAGTGCGGGCATTGTTTTCACATTTTTCAGGCCAAAGAGACGCAAGACAGCTTCGAATTAGTTGAAGAAGACAATATGGCTGATATTGATATCAATACCTTTGCTGATGCAATTGATGATATCCCTGAAGAAGAAGTCATAACACCCGAAACAATGACAACAGCACCGATATTTAAACCAAACGTCATGGTTGATGATATCGTGCCGCCAGAATTACGCCAGCAAACAACATCATCCAGCCCTTTAATAAAAACTATCTGGTCGCTTGGTATTCTCTGCTTAACAATAGCGGCTTGTATACAACTGGTTTATTTTAAACGTGCAGAATTAACACGTAATGCTGAACTACGCCCTTATCTCATCAGCCTTTGTGAATTGGCAAACTGTGAAATCCCCGAATTAAAAGATATTAGCCGCCTTGAATTATCGAGCAAAAATGTTTATTCACACCCGAACGTTGATAACGCGCTAATGATCACCGCTGTCATTATTAACCAGGCATCCTTTTCTCAACAATTCCCAACACTGCAGGTCAGCTTCACCAATTTAGTCGGAGACATCGTTATGGCCAGACAATTTAAACCCGGCGAATATTTAAATACCAGTGAAGATAAACTCAGTGACATGCAACCAGGCTTGCCGATACAAATAATTTTAGAAGTTATCGATCCGGGTAAAAATGCGACAGCTTACGAGTTCAGCTTTATATAAGAGACCTTTACACAATTCATCCGCGAATAAAAATGGCTAAAACTCCCCTGCTTTTCGTTAGAAAACTTGTTAATAACCAATTATTAACTTTATTTCCTGCCTCAATCAGAAAAACTTTATCTCATTTTTCTTTCACGACTGAACTGTGCAAAGATCTCTATAAGAAAAAAGCAACATTCTAAAATGCGTTTTTCTTTTTAAATTTTTCACAATTCCTCTTTAATTGGTCACAAAATAAGCGTATTATCACCGCCCCGTTTTGGATAATATCAAAGGTATCTTTGGTCAATGCAAATAGGTCCTTACCAACTTGATAACCCGCTGATTTTAGCGCCGATGGCAGGTGTGACAGATCGACCATTCAGGCTGTTATGCAAACAGTTTGGAGCCGGCATGACCGTCTCCGAAATGATTTCATGCAAACCTGAATTGCGTAACAGTCGAAAAACACAGTTACGCATGGAGCATGGTGGTGAGAGCGAACCTCGCAGTATACAAATTGCAGGTACCGATCCTATTTTGATGGCAGAAGCGGCAAAATTTAATGTTGATAACGGTGCGCAAATCATCGATATCAACATGGGTTGCCCTGCAAAGAAAGTGTGCAGTGTTTTGGCAGGATCAGCCTTAATGAAAAACGAGAAACTCGTTGCAGAGATTTTAGAAAGTGTAGTGAAAGCTGTTGATGTACCCGTGACTTTAAAAACACGCACAGGTTGGGATGAAAAGAATCGAAATGTTCTTAACATCGCCAAAATTGCTGAAAGCGTCGGAATTCAAGCGCTTGCTGTTCACGGCAGAACACGTGAAGACAAATACAACGGTGAGGCGGAGTACGATAATATCGCCAATGTGAAAAGCCGCATTTTAATACCGGTTATCGCAAATGGAGATATTAGCACTCCCGAAAAAGCAGCTTTTGTGTTAAAACATACAGGCGCTGATGCACTAATGATTGGTCGCGCAGCTCAGGGGAATCCCTGGATTTTTCAGGAAATAAATTATTTTCTGGAACACGGAAAAAAATTGGCCGCTCCTAAAATAAGCCTTGTCCGTGATGTAATGCTTCAACACTTAACAACTTTATACACTTTCTATGGCGAATACATGGGTATTCGTATTGCACGTAAACACATTGGCTGGTATTGCAAGAACCGACCTAACGGGGACGCATTCAGACGTTTTTTCAATACATTGGAAACGACTGAATTACAACAAAAACATATTCGTCTTTTTTTTGAAGATGAAATAAATACTACGAAAGCGGCATGAACTTACAAACTACAGAAATGACACAAACAAATACTTTAATGCCTGATACTTCACATGAATCGACACGTGATAATGCTGCGACATTAACTGAAACAGTTAAAAACACACTGATTACTTATTTCGACCAACTGGATGGCGCTGAACCAAGCGAAATCTACAACATGGTATTGAAACAAGTTGAAGCACCTTTACTAGAGGTGGTTATGCAACAAGTTGATGGTAATCAAACAAAAGCGGCAGCCTGCTTAGGCTTAAACCGTGGCACATTGCGTAAAAAATTACGCCTGTATGGCCTCGATAACGCTTAAAACAAAGCATTCACTCCCTCAGCCATCTTTAATACCTCAGCGTTAATTAAAGGTGGCTATTATCACCCTTCAATCCAGCTAAATTACGCGACTTAAATCCCCCTCTTAATCAGAACTACCCCAGCAAAGCAAAAAATTGTTATACTCTGCCCCTAAATTCATCAAGGGGTTAACCACTCAATGACTGTCAGTAATACTCGCCCAGTTCGTCGGGCTTTAATCAGCGTTTCAGATAAATCAGGTATTGTCGATTTTGCCAAAGCTCTACACGCAGCAGGCGTCGTCATTCTTTCTACCGGTGGTACAGCTAAATTACTGGCTGATGAAAAAATCCCGGTTACCGAAGTATCAGATCACACTGGTTTCCCTGAAATGATGGATGGCCGTGTTAAAACACTGCACCCAAAAATTCACGGTGGTATTTTAGGTCGTCGCGGCAAAGATGATGAGATCATGGCAAAACATGATATCGCGCCTATCGACTTAGTGGTTGTTAACCTTTACCCATTTGCTGAAACAATAGCTAAACCAAATTGTACGCTTGCCGATGCCATTGAAAATATTGATATTGGTGGCCCGACGATGGTTCGTTCAGCAGCGAAGAACCATAATGATGTGGCTATTGTCGTTAACCCTTCTGACTATGACGCTATCATCTCAGAAATGAAACCTGACAATACCTTAACCAATGCCACACGTTTTGATTTAGCGGTTAAGGCCTTTGAGCACACAGCTCATTACGATGGTTTGATTGCAAACTATCTGGGTAAAATTACAGCGGATAGCGAGCACTCTTTATTCCCTCGCACCTTCAACACTCAATACATCAAAACTCAGGATATGCGTTACGGTGAGAACCCTCATCAAAATGCAGCGTTTTATAAAGAACACAATGTGGATGCTGCTTGCATTGCCACAGCCTCTCAAATTCAGGGCAAAGAGTTATCGTATAACAATATCGGTGATACCGATGCCGCTCTTGAATGCGTAAAACAATTCTCTGATGCACCTGCCTGCGTGATTGTTAAACACGCTAACCCATGTGGCGTAGCTGTTGGTTCAAGCTTATTAGAGGCTTATGACCGCGCTTACAGCACTGACCCTGAATCTGCTTTCGGTGGCATCATTGCGTTTAACCAGGAGCTTGATGGCGAAACTGCTGCAGCGATTGTTGATCGCCAGTTTGTTGAAGTCATTATTGCACCTAGCGTTAGCGCTGCTGCTAAAGAAGCCGTTGCATCAAAAAAGAATATTCGTTTATTAGAATGCGGTCAGTGGCCAGCTGAAGTAGCTAACCGCCTGGATATCAAACGCGTTAATGGCGGTTTGTTGGTACAAGATGCAGACTTATTATTAAGCAACGAACTTAAAGTCGTGACTAAACGTGCACCAACAGAAGAAGAAATGCGCGATTTACTGTTCAGCTGGAAAGTAGCCAAGTTCGTAAAATCTAACGCGATTGTCTACGGTAAAAATGACATGACAATTGGTGTTGGCGCAGGTCAAATGAGCCGTATTAACTCAGCTCGTATTGCGGGTATTAAAGCGGAACATGCAGGCCTTGATGTACCCGGTTCTGTAATGGCATCTGATGCTTTCTTCCCATTCCGTGATGGTATTGATGCCGCTAATGGAGTGGGTATTAAAGCCATTATTCAACCGGGTGGCTCTATGCGCGACAATGAAGTTATTGAAGCGGCAGATGAGCATGGCATGGCGATGGTATTCACCAGCATGCGTCACTTCAAACACTAATACGCTTTATCTTTTGCGCTCTGGCGGCGTTGTGAACAGTTTTAAAAATACTCACTTACTTTCTCGTAAGCTCCGTTTTTTAAAACTGTTCACGCCTTGCCAGAACACAAAATCCTTCACGTATACATTTAATTAAATATTTACACGCACCACTATTCAGATTATTTGAAAATGATTTATGAGTTAACGTTAGTGTCATAAGTTAAGGGCGTAGGTGCGAATTCATTCGCATAATGACGCTATTGCACGAGGTTTTGTTCGAATAAATTCGAACCTACAATAGCTTAACTTACTGGCATTGATGTCAGTGTATAAAATCATTTGATTTGAATAATACGAATCAAAAAAAAGTTCGTCATTCCGGCAGTGTTTTAGTCGGAATCTATCACACAAACAATGGATTCCAGCCAACAGAATACTGGAATGACAATTAACGACACAACAGTGTCTTTAATATAATTTAAACCTAATCGAGTTAACCTATGAAAGTTCTTGTTATTGGTAGCGGTGGTCGTGAGCATGCTTTGGCATGGAAAGCGGCTCAGTCAGCGGATGTTGAAACTGTTTTTGTTGCACCGGGTAATGCGGGTACAGCTACCGAGGCGAAAGTTGAGAATGTGAATATTGGTGTGACCGATATTGATGCGTTGATTACTTTTGCTAAAGACAACGATATTGGTTTAACCATTGTTGGCCCTGAAGCACCATTAGTGATTGGTATTGTTGATAAATTTCAAGCCGCTGGTTTACGCATTTTTGGACCGACTGCCGATGCTGCTCAACTGGAAGGTTCTAAGGCATTTACTAAAGACTTTTTGGCTCGTCATAATATTCCAAGCGGTTCTTACGGCAATTTCACTGATGTTGATGAAGCCATTGCCTACATCGAAAAAGAAGGCGCTCCGATTGTTATAAAAGCCGATGGCTTAGCCGCTGGTAAAGGCGTTATTCTTGCGCAAACTAATGAAGAAGCCATTGCAGCAGTGCAAGACATGTTATCGGGCAATGCATTTGGTGATGCCGGTGCGCGCGTTGTTATCGAAGAATTTTTAAGCGGTGAAGAAGCCAGCTTCATTTGCATGGTGGATGGTGAGCACGTTTTACCAATGGCCACTTCACAAGATCACAAAGCACGCGATAATGGCGACCTTGGTCCTAATACAGGCGGTATGGGTGCTTATTCACCCGCGCCTGTTGTTACTCCTGAAATCCATGATCGCATTATGAATGAAGTTATCTGGCCGACGGTTAAAGGCATGGCTGCTGAAGGCAATACTTATACTGGCTTTTTATACGCCGGCGTAATGGTTGCAGAAGATGGCACGCCTAATATGCTGGAATATAACGTGCGTTTTGGCGACCCGGAAACCCAACCGATTATGATGCGCCTGCAATCTGACATTGTTGAACTGTGTAATGCCGCTATCGACAAAAAACTGAATACTGTTACCGCTCAATGGGATCAACGCAATGCATTGGGTGTTGTTTTAGCGGCTGGTGGTTACCCTGCTAGCTACAACTCAGGTGATGTAATCAATGGACTAGATACCAATACCCAAACAGACCGTAAAACATTCCATGCCGGTACAGCAGAAAAAGACGGCAAGATTGTTACAGCCGGTGGTCGCGTTTTATGTGCAGTTGCTTTAGGCGATAGTGTCGGTGAAGCACAAACAAAAGCATACGAGTTAGTTGATGAAATTAACTGGGATAAGGTTTATTACCGTACCGATATTGGTTATCGTGCGATTGATAGAGAGAAGTCTTAAGTCAGAAGTCGTAAGTCGGTAGTCTAAAGTCAGAAGTCTAACCCCTAAGGATTTTGACTTCTGACTTTGGACTTACGACTTCATTCATCCAGACACAAAAAAACCGGCCTTAGCCGGTTTTTTTGTGTCTAGTAAAAACTTACCAGCGAACACCTGCTTGAATCACAGCTTCAACACCCTGGTCATTACCAGCGACGGCAATATCAAGTGATACCAATGCATGAATACCAATACCCAAACAGACCGTAAAACATTCCATGCCGGTACAGC
>JAUVDT010000059.1 GCA_030595185.1 Gammaproteobacteria bacterium | reverse complement strand
ACAGTTTGCGGGCAGGCATATCCGCACCAGACACGACCGGCTAACGCCGTTACTAAAAACAGAGCGATTGCGGCAATAATTAATAAAGCAGCTAGGTAAATGAAATCCTGTGGCCAGAAAATCCATTCAAAAATATAAAATTTACGAGCAGGCAAATCAAAAAGAATGGCCTGACGTCCATTCCATTGTAATAAGGGACCCAGATAATAAAGACCTAATAATGCTAAAACACCGGTAACACGTAATGTGGCAAACATACCTGTCACTTGTCGCGGATAAATTTTCTTACGTTTGGCGTAAACTTCCTCAACAGGTGTTATTTCAACTTTTTGTGTATTTTTTTCTGTCATTACAACTCAAATATCAATGGTTAATTTATTTAAAAACTTACTGTTTACCAACAGCACACGGCTTAAGGAAATAGCAGGTTAATACACTGTTAAGAGAAGTCAGTAGCCAGAATAAAAAGAAACCTATTGAATAATATCCCATGCGACTGATATCCCAACCACCGACACAGCCAATAATTTCTATTGGATCAAAGGCTGTAAAAAATAAGATGGTTGCAATACCCGAGACAACAAACGACGGCCATAAAATAGCCACTACTCTTTGTACTATTGGAACACTTTGATTATTTTCAGACATGAAAACTCCCGTTTTAAATCCAAGTAAAAGGGATTATTTGTGATGCTCACTCTCAGAACAAAAAGTGAACATCAACAAACATATAACTCGGTATGATTTCCGAGTTTATTTAGACAAGCTATAAATATATGCCGCCAACAAATGCACCTTGTCTTCACCAAGGAAGTCACGATGTGCAGGCATGACACCATTACGTCCTTTTTCAACACTGTTCATGATGTGACGTTTTGTCGAACCATAAAGCCAAGATTTATCAGTCAAATTAGGCGCACCGATATAAATATTACCTTTACCATCTGCGCCATGACAAGCGACGCACTGAGCCGCAAATATTGCCTTACCAGCTTTTGCTTTTACAGCATCAGCTTTACGCCCACTTAAAGTCATTACATGGTTAGTGACTTCTTCTACACCCTGTTTTCCCAGGTGAGCAAAAGGAGGCATAGCACCATTACGGCCATCTAAGATACTGGTTTTAATTTGTTCATGTTGACCACCGTATAGCCAATCGTTATCTGATAAGTTAGGGAAGCCTTGCGAACCACCAGCATCTGAACCATGACAAGTTGAGCAGTAAGTCAGGAATAATCGACGACCACTATCCATCGCCATTTTATTATTAACTAGACTGTCTCCATCTTGTTTTGCGTAACCTGAAAAGATAGGCCCATAGATATCATTAGCCTCTTTCATTTCTTCTTCATACTGTCCCACTTGAGACCAGCCCAAGGTTCCTTTATATGAACCAAAACCAGGATAGATGATGATATAAACCAAACCAAAAACAATGGTGATATAAAACAACCACAACCACCAGCGCGGCATTGGGTTATTTAATTCTTGCAAATCACCATCCCAGGTATGACCTGTGACATCACCTTTAGCAGCTTCCCCAACATGAGGCCTTGCAGCCCACCAGATTAACCAGACACAGCCTAAAATATTGACCAGTGATATAACAATAACCCAGCCACTCCAGAAATTACTCATAATTTATTCCCCGCATTTTTATTCACATCATCCGTTTCTTCTTCTAGAGATGCGCTATGCATTTTTTCATCTTTTTCATCGAATAATGAATTAGCCGCCTGATTAAAACGCGCTTTACTACTTCGACTCCACGCCCAAACCCAGATACCAATAAATATAAGGAACATAAGCACAGTAAAATATGATCTGAAAATAGTAAGATCCATTACCATTACCTCCGCGTTTTCAATGCTGTACCCAACTCTTGCAGGTAGGCGATAAGGGCATCCATTTCTGTTTTACCTTCGACATCCGATTTTGCATTGGCAATTTCTTCATCGCTATAAGGCAAACCAAGTATTCGTAACGCTTCCATTTTTGGTGCTGTACCGTCTGCATCAATCATATTCTCAGCCAACCACGGAAATGATGGCATATTCGATTCAGGTACCACATCACGCGGGTTCATTAAGTGTGCTCGATGCCAGTCATCACTGTAACGACCACCAACACGATGCAAATCAGGCCCAGTACGTTTTGATCCCCACTGGAACGGGTGATCGTAAACATATTCACCAGCCACTGAATAATGACCATAACGTTCTGTTTCTGCACGGAACGGACGAATTAATTGAGAATGGCACAGGTAACAACCTTCACGAACGTAAATATCTCGCCCTTCAACCCGCAGAGCTGAATAAGGTTTTAAGCCTTCAACCGGCTCTGTTGTTTCTTGTAAAAAGAACAACGGAACGATTTCAACAAGGCCACCAAAACTGATAACAATAACAATCAGAACTGCCATTAATCCTATATTTTTTTCAACTACTTCATGACTCATGTCTGATCCTCCTTAAATGGTTTCGGCTGCAAGTTTTTCTGAACTCGGTAAATCATTCGTGCCGACAATGGTTTTATAAACGTTATAAGCCATGATCAACATACCGATAAAGAACAGTAGCCCCCCTACCAATCGAATGGTGTAGTAAGGATACATACGTGCCAGAGATTCAACGAAGCTATACGTTAATGTGCCGTCACTATTAACTGCGCGCCACATCAGACCTTGCATGATTCCTGATACCCACATGGAAGCGATATAAAGAACAATACCAATCGTTGCAATCCAGAAATGACTTTCTATCAAGCTCGTGCTGTACATACCGTCTTTGCCAAACACTTTTGGAATTAGCATATACATTGCGCCCATCGTCACTAATGCCACCCAGCCTAAGGCACCTGAGTGTACGTGACCGATAGTCCAGTCAGTAAAGTGAGATAAAGCATTCACGGTCTTAATTGACATCATCGGGCCCTCAAAGGTCGACATGCCGTAGAACGACAATGAAACAATTAAGAATCGTAAAATTGGATCGGTACGTAATTTATGCCATGCACCGGATAAGGTCATAATACCGTTGATCATACCGCCCCAAGATGGCGCTAATAGAATCAATGAGAATGCCACACCAATAGACTGAGCCCAGTCAGGCAGAGTACTGTAATGCAGATGATGAGAGCCTGCCCACATATAAGTAGAGATCAACGCCCAGAAATGTACCACTGATAAGCGATATGAGTAAATCGGACGGCCTGCCTGCTTTGGTACAAAGTAATACATAATACCGAGGAAACCAGCAGTTAAGAAAAAGCCCACTGCATTATGGCCGTACCACCACTGTACCATCGCATCGATCGTACCAGCGTAAGCGGAATATGATTTCATGCCAGCCAAACTAACTGGCAGTGCGGCTGAGTTAACAATATGCAAAACAGCTACGGTAAGAATAAAGGCTCCGAAAAACCAGTTGGCAACGTAAATATGAGGCGTTTTACGCTTCACAATTGTGCCAAAGAACACCACCGCATAACTGACCCATACAATGGTAATTAAAATATCAATAGGCCATTCCAGCTCTGCATATTCTTTACCCTGTGTATATCCCAACGGCAAACTAATCGCCGCTAACACGATAACCAGAGTCCAGCCCCAGAAAGTAAATTCGGCTAAACGACCACCAAATAAACGCGCCTGACATGTTCGCTGCACTACATAATATGATGTCGCAAATAGTGCTGACCCACCAAATGCAAAAATAACAGCATTGGTATGCAACGGTCGTAAACGACCAAAATGCAACCAGGAGATATCCATGCTCATTTCTGGCCAAACCAGTTCCGCGGCTATAATCACCCCGACCAACATGCCCACAATACCCCAGACTACGGTCATGACCGAGAACTGACGCACGACGCGATAGTTATAAGTTTCGTTTTCCATATTTCTACTTTCTCTGTTTTATTATTAAAAGTAATGACCGAGCGAATAAACCATACACAAAAAATGGTTTATTATAGCTAATACAACCACTACTTAGATCCTGAAAGAGAATAGATAGGACTGGCGATGCAAACAATGATATGAATCAATTACCATCACATTAGCAAAACTTTATATTCCCTTACAATTTCCAAGGTTAGTAGTTGATATATCTATCAAAAATATTTTTCTCTTAAATTTTATAGCACATTGATTTGAATCATGCCGAAGTATCTATATTCCATTATCATATAGAAGTACTTAAATTAGGCGTTATGAAAAAATGAGTGAACTTTCTCTTACTGAAGAACAATTTAATCGCTATAACACCAGCGGCCCTCGATACACGTCTTACCCTACCGCCATTGAATTCCATGAAAAGTTCACACAAAAGGATTACGAAGCAGCGGCTGAGCGCAGTAATTTACACACACAAAACAAACCGCTCTCACTCTATTACCACATACCTTTTTGTGACACGATTTGTTTTTATTGCGCCTGTAATAAAATAGCAACTAAAGACAGAAACAAAGCCGTTACTTATTTAGATGCCTTATTTAAAGAAATTGAAATACAGGGCAAACTGTATAATAACGAACGCATTGTCGATCAACTTCACCTTGGTGGCGGCACTCCCACTTTTATCAGCATCGAACAAATGCAAAGCTTGTTTAAAAAAACCAGCGAACACTTTAATTTACGTACCGATGACAAAGGTGAATACTCTATTGAGATAGACCCTCGAGAATGCTCTCCTGAAATGGTAGCGGGATTAAGAGACATTGGCTTCAACAGACTCAGCTTAGGTGTACAAGACTTTGATGCAAGAGTACAAAAAGCAGTTAACAGAATTCAACCGGATGAATTAACATTCAGAACCATCGAAGCCGCTCGTGATAATGATTTCCATTCCGTCAGCGTTGATTTGATTTACGGACTGCCGCTACAAACTATTGATAGTTTTTCCGCAACACTGGATAAAATGATCAATGCAGACCCCGATAGAATTTCACTTTTCAATTACGCACATTTACCTCATGTTTTTAAACCACAGCGTAGAATCAATGAAGACGAACTGCCTTCTGGTGAAGATAAATTAATTATATTTAACCAAAGCATCCAGCAACTCACCAATGCGGGTTATGTTTATATCGGTATGGACCACTTTGCCAAAGCTGACGACCCAATGGCAGCCGCGCAAAAAAATGGCCAACTACACAGAAACTTTCAGGGCTATTCTACTCACGCACAATGCGACATGGTTGCCATGGGCGTATCTTCTATCAGTGAAGTAAACAATGTTTATAGCCAAAATGTAAAAACACTGGATGAATATTATTCTGCGATAGAAAAAGGTGAACTACCTATTCAGAAAGGTATTACATTGAGTGATGATGACATGTTACGCAAACATATTATTGAGCAGCTCATGTGTAATTTTAAACTGGATTATTCAGCCATAGAAAAACAGTTCGATATTGATTTCAAATCCTACTTTGAGAAAGAAATATCAGCATTACAAAGCATGCACACTGATGGACTACTTGAAATTAATGAAAACAGTCTACATATTAAATTACTAGGCCGCCTACTGATTCGTAATATCTGCATGATATTCGATGCTTATTTGAAAAAAGCACAACAAGATGGGCAACGTTTTTCTAAAGTAATTTAACGAAGCATTAGGACAAGACAAATGAAAAATAGCATACAATTGTTTATATTGTTTTTATCACTTACATCCACAGCTGCAATAGCAAACAACAGCGAGATAAAAAAAGGAAAACAACTTTTCCAAACTCACTGCGCATCATGTCATGGTGTTGCAGGCGGCATGAACATGTCTAAACGTACAGCCCCACCTATCATCGCTGTAAGAAAACATTACATAGGAACCTATCCTGATAAGTTCTCATTTGTAAATACCATTGCCGACTGGGTAGAAAAACCTGATAGAAATAAAACACAAATGCGTGGTGCTATACGCCGATTCGGCCTTATGCCAAACATCACAGTCAATAGAGATGATGTTGAAAAAATCGCAGCTTATATTTTTGAAGGTGATATAGAATCACCAGCTGGTTTTCAAGATCACGTTAAACAGATGCATGGGAATCATTAATACATAACTGTATTTTTATAACGGTTAAGGCTTTCTCATAGAGAAGACCTTAACCAAAACAAGTCAGAGCTATCTCTCTAATTAATTTCTGTATAATCTCGCATCCACTTATTTCAAGCACTTACAGTCAGGTTCCTGCAGTACAAGTAATGGCATGACGCATGTTAACGCGCCTAAGCGCAGAAGGCTGGCCACAAGAATTACTCGACATGCTTTATTTAGATGATGAAACACTTGCGTGGGCTAAAGCAACAGGTGAAGGCAATACTGATGACAGTGCTAAACATGCTGACTGTAATGGAGTAGTACTCGAAGCGGGTGACGCTGTCACTTTAACAAAAGACCTTAACATGAAAGACTCTAACCTTACTGCCAAACGCGGCACAGCGGTTAGAGGTATTTATTTAGTGCTCGATAACCCAGAGCGCATCGAAGGAAAAGCTGAAGGCCAGAGAATTGTGATATTGACGAAGTTTATTAAGAAGTCTGGGTAATTAATACTCACATCAATACAGGTATTATTTGCACCTGTAAACTAAAGGAAGTATAGTTTTTTCAACTTTTCCTTAATACAAACCCATTAAATCGAACTTCAGGTAATACAGCCTTTTTCCCTCTCGGTGTTTTTTCTATATATGTTTTTTCATTTTTATCAAATATAATCTCATTATCTAATATGAATGCGATATGAGGAAATGCAGGGTTATTCGTTTCAAAAAGGAATTGAGTATAGTTTTCTCGAAAATTATAACCAACTAGCTCTTTCGAAAAACATCCTCTCACTTCCTTTAATGAAATAGCATTCTCACCACAATATACACTTACCTCTGAAATATAACCATTCTCTAAATAAACTAACAAATGTTTTATACCATTTTCTTTAACTTCATATTTCACAACATCAGGAAAAATATCTTCCTTCTTATACATAACTGAGTTTAAAAGAGAATCACCTTCTCCCAAAATTTGATAAGCGCTTTTAATTGTATTTATATTACACATAATTACTTTAAGACCTTAATATTTGTTGAACCCACATTTGGATTGAACAACTGCGTTTCTCCACCTTCAAAAACTTTACCTGAACCATTCCAGTCTTCGATATTAGCTGCACTACTTTGTAGATAAGATCCTTTATTTGCAGTCTCAACTTCCACCATTTTTCTTCCTTTAATATCAAAGCCAAGCTTATTTGGATCTACATTTTTGTTGCCATAATAATAAGAACCTATCTTAGGCTCACCAGTCACCCTATCTGGATATGAGTACTGATACAACTTCTCACCTTCACTTATTTCAACTACCGCAACTGATTTATCATAATCTATTGCCCGCAAGTGACTATCGTAATCTTCATATCCAGCTTCATCATAATATTTATCTGCCGTATCAAATCTCTCTTTTTTATCTGGAGGCCATGTCTTTGATGCCGCACGAATATCTTTAGGGTTTGTTTTTAAAGGTTCATTACTTTTAATATCATCCCGATCATCCCGATCACCTCGGTCATCCCGACTTCGCGTGCTCGCCCCCTTACTTGGGCTAATTGCTATTGGCGCTCCACTTTTTACTCTAGGCCTTTCAATCTTCTTCAACAATATCCCAAGCTCAACAAACTTTTCACCCAGTTTTTTCAACGGCCCCGCTAACTTCCCGACCTTTGCCCCTACTGCGGCTACTGCACCTGCTCCGCCTGTGAAGAATGCTAGTAACGCGGTTAAGATAACATCAAACGCGGCGCTGCCTGCAAAGTTTGCCCACTCTAAGCTGTGTTGAGATGCGGCATATTGTTTAACGAAGTTTATGATGATTTTTTGGGTTTCTTCATCCTCCCAAACAAAATGAGCTGTTTCAAATAGCTCATTAGTTTGTTGCTGATTAATTTTTGTGTAATCAAAACCCAGTACATCAATAAGTTCTTTGTGGTTTGATGCTTTTAAGTGACTATTGTATGTTACGAACCAATTTTTAGGGTCTGCACTACTGGCGACTCTTGCTGCTTCTAGCTGCCTTATTAATTGCATGGTAGGGCTAACTAATTCAACTACATCTTTAACCCAGGTAAGAAAGCTGACGACTGATTCACCCAAGCCTTTCGCTGTCTCATAAACATATTCACCAGCTTTTTCTAAACTGTTTCGTTTTTGATGCTCTTCTTCTATTTTTTGTGATTCTTGTTGTTCTATTGAGATTAAGTTATTTAGAAGTAGTTTAATTTCCTGGCGTAATACATGCATTTCACTTAGGCTAACTGCAGATACTGTATCTTGAGATACAACGTACAAATCACCATGAGATAGCGCCCGTATTAATCTCTTTTTGACGGTATCTCTTCTTATATTTGTATATTTTTTTACGAGTTTATTTATTCTAAGTAACTCACCTGCTTTAAATTTATTAACAAATGATGAAACCTGACTTTGATTTATTTTTGAAAAAGCGAGCCGCTTACCCTTAGGTTTCTGTAGGCATGTTTTGGTATAGAAGTGATAAACAACACCGTCCCGGTGTTTTATGCTGATTGGCAACATTTGAGCGACTTGATCCTTGTCTATAATAAAAATTCAGCATAATCCGGCTGAAACTATTTTTATTATATCGTTATTACCTGACTAGTAAAAGAACTTAAGTTTTCTCATTATTATCAATAAGATAGAGATCGATTTAAAACAAAAAAGGAACACCAGACAACAGGTATTCCTTTTTCATTTAACGCTCGATTTACTTAACTGTTGTTAAACCAAGGTTTTCCCAGTTTTGCATACCACCACGATACCATTTGATTTTCGCAGCTGGATAACCCATCTTTAACAATGTACGGATGTTATTTGGCGACTGACCACACCACATACCATTACAAAACATAACTAATGTTTTGGCATTGTCATACTTAAACACGCCATCATCCACTTCTTCTGCTTTAAACCGGTCTGAAACAATCTCTGCGATTGTTAAAGCATCTGCACCTTTTTTAACACTCAACTTTGTCCATGGAATATTAACTGAGCCGGGAATAGTTCCACGTTTAACCCAGTCTGGAGTACGTGAATCTATAACGATAATTGAACTATCACCAGCATTCATTTTTTTCAAATAATGAAGCATTTCAACCTCACCCAGTGTTTCTACACCAGGTGCTAATTGCATTGGGTTAATGCAAAAAGGAGGGCAATTTCTTGATGTTTTGGCAAACGAAGGGTTAACTTTATTTTTATTATTTTGATTACGCATAATGGTTACTTTTTTACCATCATGCATCACATCAATACTTGATATCCCACGTGTTATTTTAACCTTTAAAACACTGGCACTAACGCCTGTCGCAAAAACACTTAATACAGCAACTGATAAAACTAAACCTTTAATATTCATATGTAAAAATCTCCGGTGGTAATTATTTATTTTGTTTATTCACAATCTGGTTCTTCTTCCTCAACCGGGTCACCTTCCGTAACGACAGTTGTCTTATCTTTATCAGAACCCTTATCTGATATTTCATTAGCCTGAACAAGCAATGGTGAAACCAACATCGCTATAACAAACCAGAATCCAATCAATAACCTCATAAGGTCCTCCATAATTTAACTTTCATGTATACAAAAGCATATTCCAAGCCAACTTATGGGAAACTAACAATTATTATTTTTATCAACAGCACAGCAACACTTCGTTGAATGCATTCAACAAGATTTCTGCGTATTGATTATTTTTTATGACATGACAACCGTCGAATTCTGACAGCACCTGACATGACATGTCAGAGTGACATGTCGTTATGACAAAGCTATCATTCTAAAGAATGAACTCACGCATGACACGACGTCATGCTTATGAACTTTTAATCTTTTTCACGTGTCGATACAAAGTACGCTCGCTAACACCCAATAACTCGGCTGCTTTTTTTCGGTGACCCTTTGTTTCATTTAATGCAGCAATTACACGCTCCGTATCAAGCTGTTGTTTATTATGATTTAATAAAAATTTATCCAGCTGATCATTTTGTACTTCTTGAGATTTTATTTCTTTTTCAGATTCATCATATTCAATAATAATATGATCAACGGTAATAGCACTACCCACGCCCAATATAACTGCACGCTCAAGGATATTTCTTAGCTCTCTAACATTCCCCGGGTAATTATATTCCATTAATTTTTCTATCACCTCAGCGGACAATGGCATATATTGATGACCGTCTTCAAACTGATTAAGAAAATGCTGTGACAATAAAAAGATGTCGTCTTTGCGCTCACGCAAACTAGGAATTTGAATAGGGAAAGCGGCTAATCGATAATATAAGTCATGTCGAAACTCACCATCTTCTATCATCTGCTTTAAGTTTCTGTGTGTGGCCACAATAACCCTTACATCAACCTTAATATATTCAGTACCGCCAACACGGCGTAGTGTTCCACTTTCTAATACTCGTAATAATTTACTTTGTAACGGTAATGGTAACTCACCAATCTCATCGATAAATAACGTACCGCCCTGGGCTGACTCAAAAAGCCCTTCTTTTCTAGTATTTGCACCGGTAAAAGCACCTTTCTCATAACCAAATAATTCACTTTCGATTAAGCTTTCACCTATGTTTCCGCAATCTAAAACAACAAAGGGCCCCTTAGGTTTTTTTGAATACTGATGAATATATTGTGATACACATTCTTTACCTACGCCGCTTTCACCCTGCAATAAAACGATACTTTGGGTTGGAGCTACTCGCTGCAACAAACTAATCATACGCATCATGCTACGGCTACGGCCCACTAATAAAGCGCCTGTGTCTTCGTAATCTTCAACGTGCTGAACCAATTCACCCATGTACTGAAGCTTGCCGTCATCATCAAAGATAGGCATGGCTTTTAGCTGCACGTATTCCTGCTTACCTTGTTTGTCATAATGAATATGCATGACTTCTGTCGCTTCGCCTTTTTCAAATACCGCCTCTAAAGGACAAAGCTCTCCATTTTGACTACACGGCACATCGGAGTGGTGCGACACTTTATGACACTTGCGCCCAATCACTTCTTCTTCACCAAAGTGATCAGCATATTGTTTATTGGATGCAACAATTGTGAAATTAGAATCAATCACAACAAAAGGACTTGGGAACAGATCCATCACCTGTTCGCAATTAGGCTTATTCTTTTTGCTCATACGAATATCCTCTTAACATGACACAACTGCCATATATGACAGTATACGCCATGCCGGCAGGTTTGCCATGTCATGACAAGGCGGTTATTTAAGTTTTGTAATACCCATTGCTTTGAGTATATATTTCTCATACACAGGTTCAGAATTACCCGTTTTCATCTTGCGAATAAAGTATTTCTCAAACGCTACTTTCGCCAGATGCACCCACCTTCCCTTCCTCATCCAGGCTGTATTTCGGGGAGGAATCTGCGGCATAGCCACAAACGCTATACCTGTATCACCCATATCAGCTAAACAAATCGCATTCCAGGTAGGACGATGATCAGGCGCCTCACTTTTTATATCATTTAATATATTATGTTTAACCGCATCAACCATAGATTCAATCATATAACCTGTTTTAGGCGCGCCAGTAGGCACAGGGGTGACTTCAACAGGCGGTATAGCGATACATACACCAACTGCATAGATATTATTCCACTTAGGGTTACGCTGGAATTCATCTACTTTTACAAAGCCACGAGGGTTCACCAGATCATCACCCACCTTCATAATGGCATCGACACCTTTAAAGGCCGGTAGGATCATTGCGTATTTATGCTCAATCTCATGCTGCTTAGCGACTTCACCCGCATCATTGATTTCATCTACAAAGACTTTGCCTTCTTCGCATTTTGTAATCTTAGCGTTTGTCACCCACTTAATGTCATGGTTGCGCATCTCTGACTCCAGCATGCCCTTAGAGTCACCCACACCACCCAAGCCTAAATGCCCAATATACGGCTCTGATGTGACGAATGTAATGGGAACCTGGTCGCGAATTTTACGTCGTCTTAGCTCTGTATCTAAAATAAAAGCAAACTCATAAGCAGGACCAAAACAGGATGCAAACGGCGCCGCACCAACAACTATAGGGCCTGGGTTCTCTACAAAACGCCTCCAGTCATCGTACGCGACCTCAGCATGATCAAGGCTACAAATAGAATGCGTATGACCTTCTGGCCCTAAGCCTTCGATCTCTTCAAAAGCAAGCTTAGGCCCGGTTGCGATAACCAAATAGTCATAATCCACCACGGTACCGTCAACCAGAATAACTTTATTTTCATCGGGAAGAATGGTCTCTGCTGCTTTTGCAATAAAGTTTATTTTCTTTTTCTTTAACCGCGGGGCTATTTCAAATGAAATATCTTTACGCTCACGCCAGCCAACCGCTACCCATGGGTTAGAGGGTACAAAATGAAATATTTCTGTGTTTGAAATAACAGTGACTTCATCACCTTTACTAAGCAACTCTTTTATTTCATACGCCGCTGGCAATCCGCCTGTGCTCGCACCAATAATCACAACATGTGTCATAAGCCCTATCCTCTTCTGACAATTTAGTATTTTGTGATTTTCTACTATCACGAACCGTGCCAGTGTTTTTCTAACTATTACCACTTAAAACCTTAGTTTTTATCGGTTACTTGATTAGTATCATTTCACTACTAACACTTTTGATAAAAAATAAACCCATGAAGAATAAAAAAGAACATTGGGAAAAGATATATAAAGATAAGCCTCCATGCCATGTCAGCTGGTTCCAGGAAAAACCAGCACTTTCTTTAAAATTTATAGAACGTGCAGATCTAAAAAAGAGTGATGCGATTATAGATATTGGAGGTGGTGCATCATCGCTTATCGATCACCTTATTAAAAATGGATATAAAAACCTGAGCGTATTGGATATTTCAGAAAATGCGTTAAATCACGCTAAAGAACGACTAGGGAAAGACTCTTTAGCCGTTAAATGGCTTATAGAAGACATTACATCATTCGTACCAACTCAACAATTTTCAGTATGGCATGACAGAGCTGTTTTTCATTTTTTAACCGATGCTAATGATCGAAAACTTTATCTAGATACGTTAAAAAATTGTTTAATTTCTAAGGGCCATTTGATTTTGGCCGCTTTTGTCATCGATGGACAAACACAATGCAGTGGTCTTGATATTATCCAATACAATCAGGAAAAACTTCAAAAAGAACTCGGTAATCAATTTGAGTTTATCGAAAAAGAAAATGAAACTCATATGACCCCTGAAAATACTGAGCAACACTTTTGCTATTATCGCTTTCAGAAAAACTAACTTAAACAAAAAAACCTGAATAATTTACTCAATTCAGGCTTCACTATTAATTACTTTATACAACAGAACACTCGTCAATGATGACAAAAAGTGGTTAAGCAGGTTTTTAACTTGCTATTCAGTAAATGGTTTCTTTAATCAGCCGATAGCCCCTAATGATTTCAATTTATCTTTTTTTGTAACCACCCGATTCAATAGCCAATCGTAAATCAAAAAGGCTTAATGGTTTCAGTGTATAAATACTTGCATCAGCGCAAAATTAAATGATAATGATCAACTCAGGATAAAAATAATAATAAAAAGGATAAAAAATGAAAAAGATTTTATTACTGATAAACATGCTAATGCTAACGGCATGTGGCGCAGATAGCGGACCAAGTACAATAGGAGGCATCAGTGATCCAGCAGAAATTATTGGGTATTGGACAACACCAATTAATACTTTTTGCCCACAAACAATGACCTTTTCAAGTAATGGTGATTTTTTAGGAACCTCTGGAAGTTCTACGCTTCACACCTACCCAGGTTTTTGGGATATCGATAATTCAAATGCTACCTTATCCACTCTTACTTTAACTATTTCATCCGACAACGGTGTATCAGACTGCAATGGAGTGACACGTGCTTCTGCATATACACTAGTCTTCTATTTTGACATCAATGCTAATGACGAACTTGAGCTTTATGTGAGCTCAACGGCTTTAACCCCAACTTTAGTTCTCGAGTAGTTAGACAGATAAATCGTTATTAAATAAAAACAGACTTAAAAAAGTAAATATTAGTTAATGGGGGCAGAACCAGTTTCTCCCCTTTTAACGACAACTAAATTTTCTTGACCATTAGATAAATGATGCAAAATTTTATGCACATGAATACTGACTCTTCTAAGCCATCTAATTGCTTCCAGATGCCTGTTTGCTTC
>JAUVDT010000012.1 GCA_030595185.1 Gammaproteobacteria bacterium | reverse complement strand
TATTTGTCGCCAAATGCGACTGAAGAATTAATTAACTCCCATTAATGTGTACAGATTTACTTGACCACTACACTCTCTATTCTAGAGCATCAATGTTTTATTCCTGAGTAGACGCAGTTCTTATTTTGAAGCGGAGTTTACGAGTAGTAAAAGAGCATTCAAAATAAGAGCTGCAACACCCTCAGGGGTGAAACAGTGATAGCTCTAGTGAGCTGCCCATTGGACAGAGTCTAGATCAATTCCGTCCTTGAACATATCCCACAAAGGACTTAACTCACGCAATTTTTCAACCGCTTTACGTACTTCTACAATAGCGTAATCGATCTCTTCTTCTTTTGTGAAGCGACCGATGCTAAAACGTAATGAGCTATGCGCTAATTCATCGTTACGACCTAGTGCACGTAATACATAACTTGGTTCTAAACTCGCAGATGTACATGCTGAACCACTTGAGATAGCAAGATCTTTCAGGCTCATCATTAAGCTTTCGCCTTCTACAAAGTTGTAACTAACGTTGAAGATACCTGGAACACCAAGCTCCATATCACCATTGATATAAACTTCTTCCATGTCTTTTACGCCTTCCCACATGCGGTCACGTAATGCGACGATGTGTTCACGGTCTTTATTCATTTCTTCTTTAGCGATACGAAACGCTTCACCCATACCCGCGATTTGGTGTGTTGCTAATGTACCTGAACGCATACCACGTTCATGACCACCGCCATGCATTTGAGCTTCTAAACGAATTCTTGGTTTACGACGAACATACAATGCACCAATACCTTTTGGGCCATATATTTTGTGTGCAGATACACTGATTAAATCGACCTTCATTGTTTCTACATCAATCTCAACTTTACCGGCACTTTGAGCAGCATCAACATGAAAGATAATGCCCTTTTCACGACATAGCTCACCGATAGCCGCAATATCCTGAATGATGCCTGTTTCATTATTTACATGCATTATGCTCACTAAAATAGTGTCATCACGCATTGCATCTTCTATTGTCTTTAATGGAATAATGCCATTTGGCTCAGGCGTTAAATAAGTAACTTCAAAACCTTCACGTTCTAGCTGTCGACAACTATCTAAAACAGCTTTGTGTTCTGTTTTACTGGTGATGATGTGTTTACCTTTCTTCTGATAGAAATGAGCCACACCTTTAATCGCCAGGTTATCTGATTCTGTTGCACCCGATGTAAATACAATTTCTTTAGGGTTAGCATTTAATAAAGCAGCAACATTGGCACGTGCTTCATTAACAGCATCTTCAGCAGCCCAGCCAAATGAATGTGAACTTGATGCAGGATTACCGTAATGACCAGTTGGTGTTAAATATTGAATCATTTTTTCAGCAACTCGTGGATCAACTGGAGTTGTTGCTGCGTAATCAAAATAGATTGGTAAATTTAAATCAGACACTCTTAACACCCTTATATTAATTAATCTATTAATTCACTTCCAAACTTAAGTTTGGTCGTAACGTTTCTAAAATTTCATTCACAGCTGCCAGAAATTTTTCTATGTCAGCTGATGTATTATTTATTCCTAAACTCACACGAATAGCACCTGAGCCAATTCGGTTTTCAACGCCCATTGCTTGCAGAACATGGCTCGCTTCAATTTTGCTACTGTGACAAGCAGAACCACTCGATACAGCAAAACCTTTTCTATCTAACTGCATTAACAATGTTTCACCTTCGATACCTTCTATAGCAAACAAGGTGGTATTCGGTAAGCGCTTTTCATTTTCTGAAAAAATGCGTACCGATGGAATTTTATTTAAACCTTCTTCCAGCTGAGATCGCATTTGAGTTAATAACTCTGTTCGCGATTGCAACTCACTTTTTGCCAGTTCAGCTGCTTTGCCAAAACCTACAATCGCCGCAATATTTTCAGTACCGCTGCGCATATTCTTTTCTTGCCCACCACCGACGATAATAGGATCAATCTCTATATTTTTGTCGATGATTAACGCACCCACTCCGCGCGGGCCATATAACTTGTGTGATGATAACGTCATCAATTGAACAGGTAATTGCTTTATATCAACTTCAATTTTACCAGCTGCCTGTGAGGCATCACAATGAAACCAAATACCGCAATTTTTAGCCTGCTCAATCAATGGTTTTAAATCTTGTATTACACCGGTTTCATTATTGGCCAACATAATCGAAACCAATTTAGTCTTTTCATTTAATGCTTTTTTTAAAGCATCCACAGTAATTAAGCCCTGATCTGTCACCGCTATTATTTCTAATAAGCCATTATCTTTGGCGTACATTTCAGCGGGTTCTATTACCGATGGGTGTTCTGTGGCTGCTATTGCTAAGCCGGCATCATGCCATTTTTTACAGCTACCTAGTATGGCTAAATTATTGGCTTCAGTGCCGCCTGATGTGAATATAACTTGAGAAGGCTCTGCATTGACTAGAGCAGCAACTTGTACTCTTGCATCATCAATTGCTTGTCGACTCATGCGACCGTAACGATGCACACTCGATGGATTACCTATTACTTGAGTTAAGTAAGGTAACATTGCAGCAACAACCTCTTCAGGCATATTGGTTGTTGCATTATTGTCCAAATAAATTGGCATTACTTTTAATAACCGACTTAAGCGGAAACTTGCTCTACCAGCTTAGTTATTTCCAGCGTACCGTCCTGTTTACAGGCGATTTCGGCAGTTTCTTTATGGGACATTAAATCAGCTAGAGAGATACCGTTTAAAAAACCGTGTATTTGATCGCTCAACTCATCCCACAAATCATGTGTTAGACAACGTGTGCCAGCTTGGCAATATTCCTTTGTACTGCAACCATTCGCACGATATGACTCATCGACAGCAATTATAATTTCAACAATAGAGACATCTTCAGTCGGATTCGACAGCTTATAACCGCCACCTGGTCCACGCGTGCTGCTAACAATTCCGTTTTTACGCAATTTTGAAAATAGCTGCTCTAGATAGGATAATGAAATAGCCTGACGCTCGGAGATATCGGCTAAAGATACCGGACCACCTTGTTGATGAAATGCCAGATCCAATACTGCTGTAACAGCATATCGCCCTTTTGTCGTTAATCGCATAATAAACCTCATCGAGTCAAGCGCGAGAGTATCCTATACCTGAGTAATTTGGTCAACTATTACAGGAGAAAAACCTTATAATATTAAGATTATTACCTTAATTAGCTATTTTAACGACCCATCACCATCATTTTCGTCATTATTACGCTTAGACTGCTGATCAATTTCGCAAGGCCCTAAATGCGGCAATTTATCAATATCTATTTCAGAGCCCAATTGTTTCAATGATTTGCACATATCGACCATCTGACTGTCCATTGCATGGATATGATCGAGCATATTATTAATAGCATTGGCAACGGGATCTGGCATATCTTGTGTTGCACCATAGGCATCAAAACCTAATTTTTCAGCAAACTTTTCACGTTTCTTCTGTTGCTCGGAAGTTTTGGCTTTTTCATCTTTTGAAACAACTATTCGACCCGGAATACCGACAACGGTTGCCTCTTCTGGTACGTCTTTTACAACGACAGCATTTGAACCCACTCGGGCAGCCATGCCAATAGTAATAGGCCCCAGAACCTTTGCACCTGCGCCAATAACAACAAAGTCATTTAGCGTTGGATGCCGTTTGCCTTTATTCCATGATGTTCCACCCAGTGTGACACCGTGATAGATAGTGCAATCATTACCAATTTCAGCTGTTTCACCAATCACCACACCCATGCCATGATCAATAAAAAAGCGGCGCCCTATTGTTGCCCCAGGGTGTATTTCTATACCCGTTAGCCATCGAGCAAGATTAGAAACAACTCGTCCCAACCATTTTAATTTCCACTTCCATAGTCCGTGCGCTATCCGGTGAAAGATAATGGCATGAATACCCGGGTAAGTTGTAATAACATCAAACACATTACGTGCAGCAGGATCTCGTTCAAAAACGCAGGCGATGTCTTCTTTAATTATTTTAATAAATTTGATCACTGATCATTCCGTTATTTATATTGGATTACTCATGCTCTAAGGAAACATTGTAACCTGTAAATTTACGAATATTCAAAACACCGGTATCGAGTATTAAGTATTGGCCTTTTATTCCCTTTAAAACACCCTCAATCTCTGGTGTTTTATCAAAATTAAATGACTTCACTTTTTCCGGGTATTCCAATACTGGATATTTAATATCAACTAAATCGGCTTCATTTAATGCTGTTAGTGCATCATCACCATGTTCTTTTTTAAGTGCTGCTATTTCAGCTGCACAGCTTTCTACTATTTCATCACGGTATTTTTTAAGGTCAATCTCTTCAATAATGCCTTTAAGCATTTTACGCCAGTCGGTTCTATCTGAGACATGCTTTTTAATAATCACTTCTAACAAGCCAGACATCAGACGATTTTTTACTTCAAAAATAGGTAAAGCTTGTATCGCACCTTGGTCCATCCATCGCGTTGGTACTTGTGTGCCTCGTGTAATACCGACTTTAATACCCGATGAATTGGCTAAATAAACATAATGTTTTTGCATGCAAAACTCATCACCCCAGTCACTGTCGCGACAAGTACCTTCTGCGTAATGGCATGTTTCTGGTTTCATTATGCACATATCGCATTCTGGCAATGACTTCATGCACATATAACAATGCCCCTGGCTGTAACTCTTTTTTGTTTTACCGCCACATGCTGTACATATAATTTCATCGTGAAAATGTAATTTGATTTTCTTACCAATCAAATTATTCATATCGATAAACAATGCCGTACTATTATCCGACTGAATTAAAGGCAGACGGTATTGAACCGTATCCGATAAATCTGTCATCATTTTTCTTAGTTTGCCTTGCATCACTAAACAGCACCTCTAGTTGAATTCTGTATAAATATTGTTAATCGCTCTACACCCTGTTGCAATATTTCTATTGGTTGTGTGTATGAAAAGCGTAAATATTGGTTGGCTTTATGCTCACCAAAGTCTTTACCGGGTGTTACGGCAACACCCGCTTTTTCTAGTAAATCATTAGATAATTGAAAACTGTCATTCGAAATCTGTGAACAATCGGCATAAATATAAAAAGCACCTTGTGGCTCAGCTGTTATTTTAAAACCCAATGCCTTTAATGCAGGTAATAAATAATCTCTGCGCCGCTTAAATTCATCACGCCGTGCATGCATTATATCCATAGACTTTGATGAAAAAGCATCTAGTGCCGCATACTGCGCCGGTGTTGAGGGCGCTAAAAATATATTCTGCGACAGTCTGTCAATTGCATCAACTAATGCTTCTGGTACAACCATCCAACCCAAACGCCATCCCGTCATGCCAAAGTATTTTGAGAAACTATTAATGACGACAATATCATTCGACACAGACAATGCTGTAAAGTTTTCAACATCATAAACAAGCCCCTGATAAATTTCATCGACAATTAATAAACCATCCTGTTCTTTCATTTTTTCTATCAATGCCCGCATTTGCTTTTTATCTATGCGTGTACCGGTTGGGTTTGATGGCGTTGCAATCATTGCTGCGACGGTATCATCGGACCAGTATTGATCAAGTAATTCAGGGGTTAATTGAAACTGGCTTTCTGCATCAACGGGGACGTTAATTGCATCACCTTCAAACAGTCTGACCATGTGGCGATTACAAGGATACCCGGGGTCGGTCATTATCACTTTATCATTAGGATTCACCAATACAGCAAGCGCTAATTGCAAGGCACCTGATGCGCCGGGCGTAATAATAATTCGCTTTGGGCTTATCGCTAGATTAAATTCCGACTGATAATATTCAGCAATTTTTTCTCGCAGTGACGGTAAACCAAGAGCCGGTGTGTAATGTGTTTTTTCATCCGCAAGCGATTGTCGACCCGCTTCAATGATAGGACTCGGTGTTGGAAAATCGGGCTCACCTATTTCCATGTGAACAATAGAACGGCCCTGCGCTTCAAGTTCACGGGCACGTGCTAATAAGTCCATCACAAAAAATGGCTGAATTTGCTGCATACGGTCAGCCAGTCTCATTGTTATACCCTATAAATACATATATTAGCGTTATCATATCGAAACCCGAGCTAACATTCATTCTCTATATTTACTGCTGGTACAGATTGATAAAACAATTTATTATCCAAAGATGAATATTCAATTTAAGTGCTTAAATATTGCACTCACAGGTCTGTTTCTTCTCACAGCCGATATCGCTTTTGCATTTCCGAATCATCAACCCGTTCCTGGCGGCACAGCCGTCATTGAACTAGCTAATGGTGACACGCCTCAGCCAACTGCTTTTTATAAAAAGCGCAAAGTGGCCGTACATAAACACGATGATGCCTGGTACGCTCTTATTGGTATTTCGTTAAGCGCGAAAACGGGTAAACATACAGTTCGTTATCAGTTTGACGATGATAAATTGTATCAACACGACTTCATCATCAAGAAAAAAACGTATCAGGCACAATATCTCACGGTAAAAAACAAACGCAAAGTAAACCCTAATGCCGAAGATATGAAGCGTATTATCAAAGAAAGAAAAATTAAAGCAGCAGCCAAACACACCTGGTCAGATAAAAATATCAGCACCGAGTTTATTCAGCCTCTTTCAGGACGCATCAGTAGTATTTTTGGTTTAAGGCGTTTCTTTAACCAGCAAGCCCGACGACCTCATTCAGGACTCGATATAGCGGCACCTGAAGGTACACCAATTAAAGCCATTGCGGATGCTAAGGTTATTGAAACGGGCAATTTTTTCTTTAGCGGCAATATGGTTTATTTAGACCACGGGCAAGGTGTTATTTCACTTTATGCCCACCTGTTTAAAATTCATGTGAAACCCGGTCAGGAAATAAAACAGGGCGACATCATTGGTGAGGTTGGCGAAACGGGTCGAGTAACTGGGCCTCATTTGCACTTGAGTTTATTGCTTAATCGTAATGCCGTTGACCCAAATCACTGGCTTCCAGCAGCAAAACCCCAGTAAATTTTAATTTATCTTCATTTATTTAGGCCTTTAGTCCTCTTTATGGCTCATTTAGCTTGCGTATTGCCGTGATTTATCGATAATGGACGCGCTTATTTTAATATGACTCAGGTATACAATGGCGAAAGAAGAAGCGATACAAATGGAAGGCGTTGTTATAGAAACGCTACCTAATACTACGTTTAAAGTTGAACTGGAAAACGGTCACGTTGTGAACGCACATATTTCTGGTCGTATGCGTAAGAATTATATCCGTATTATGACGGGTGATAAGGTGACGATTGAATTAACACCTTATGATTTATCTAAAGGCCGCATCGTTTACCGTAGTAAATAAGCCCTTAGTAAAAAGAATAGATTCCATAAAAAAGCCAGTGTCCATTTTAGTAATGGCACTGGCTTTTTTTATTCCCGTCTTTTAATGACTGAGATTGCTTTTCACACTACCCCGCAACAGCTTCCTTTTCAGGTAGTTCCACCTTCAAGCCATCAGCATCGGTAGTAATAATCACTTTGCCACCTTTGTTCAATGCTCCAAACAATAGTTCATCGGCTAATGGTGTACGGATCTTATCTTGAATCAGTCTTGCCATTGGCCTTGCACCCATTTTAGGGTCATAACCATTTTCAGCTAACCAGTCCCTTGCCAGTTCATCGACAATGATATCAACTTTCTTCTGCTCTAGCTGATGTTCAAGTTCGATAATAAATTTATCAACCACATTAGCAATATTGCGTCTGTCTAATGCATTAAACTGAACAATCGCATCCAAACGGTTTCTAAACTCTGGTGTGAAGCTGCGTTTAATTTCTTCCATGCCATCGGTTTCATTATCTTGCTCTAAGAAACCTAAGCTACGTCGATTAATTAACTGAGCACCCGCATTAGTGGTCATGATAATAATGGTATTTCTAAAGTCTGCTTTGCGGCCATTACTATCGGTTAAGGTTCCGTGATCCATAATCTGTAATAACAAATTAAAGACTTCTGGATGTGCTTTTTCAATTTCGTCTAATAACAAAACACAATGCGGGTTTTTATTCACCGCTTCTGTTAATAAACCACCTTGATCAAAGCCTACATAACCTGGAGGCGCGCCGATCAAGCGTGAAACCGTATGACGCTCCATGTATTCAGACATATCGAAACGTACCAGCTCAACGCCCATCGCTTTAGCTAGCTGTTTGCTCACTTCAGTTTTACCAACCCCCGTAGGGCCAGCAAATAGGAATGAACCAATTGGTTTATCGGGGTGACCCAAGCCTGAACGCGACATTTTAATAGCCGATGTCATTCGATCGATGGCTTCATCCTGACCAAACACAACCAGTTTCAAATTACGATCAAGCTTCATTAATACATCAGTATCAGATGCTGAAATCGTTTTTGAAGGAATTCGCGCAATTTGTGCAACAATATGCTCAATCTCTGTCACAGAAATTGATTTGGTTTTACCACTGTCACCCTCTTTCGCTTTTACGCGACGACTAGCACCCGCCTCATCGATGATATCAATGGCTTTGTCTGGTAGAAAACGATCTGTAATATAACGCGCTGATAATTCAGCCGCTGCTTTTAATGCATTAGCACTGTATTTCACATCATGATGTTCTTCAAAACGTGACTTCAAGCCTTTTAGAATATCAATCGTTTCATCAACCGTTGGTTCATTCACATCAATTTTCTGGAATCGTCTAGCCAAGGCATGGTCTTTTTCAAAAATACCACGGTACTCTTGATAGGTTGTTGAACCCATGCAACGTAACTCACCATTCGCTAACATTGGTTTAATCAAATTCGAGGCATCCATCACACCACCAGATGCCGAACCCGCGCCAATAATGGTATGAATTTCATCAATGAATAAAATTGCGTGTTCGTCATTCTTAAGTTGTTTCAAAATACCTTTTAAGCGCTTTTCAAAATCACCACGATATTTAGTACCTGCTACCAATGCACCTAAATCAAGTGAATAGATAACACTTTCTGCCAGTACTGCTGGTACATCTTTATCAACAATACGTTTTGCTAAACCTTCTGCGATTGCTGTTTTACCAACACCCGATTCACCAACAAATAATGGATTGTTTTTGCGGCGACGACATAAAATTTGTACGGTGCGCTCTACTTCATGATCTCGACCAATCAATGGGTCGATCTTGCCTTGCATCGCCTTAACATTCAGGTTGGTTGCAAACTGTTCTAATGGTTGCTCAGCATTACCTTCAGCAGGTTCTTCTACGCTTTCAGAAATATCATCATCGCCATCTTCATTAATACGAGATATGCCATGTGAAATGTAATTAACAACGTCAAGGCGTGTAATATTATTTTGATTGAGTAAATAAACAGCCTGGGATTCTTGCTCACCAAAAATGGCAACTAAGACATTTGCGCCCGTCACTTCCTTTTTACCAGAAGACTGCACATGGAATACGGCACGTTGTAATACTCGTTGAAAGCCAAGAGTTGGCTGAACTTCTCGATCTATGCCTTCATCAAGTTGAGGTGTACTTTCTAAAAGGTATGTTCTGAGGTCGCCACGTAAGTTATCAAAATTGACACCGCATGCTCGCAACACACTATTGGCGGAATGATTATCAAGCAACGCTAATAGCAAATGCTCTACCGTTATAAACTCATGGCGTTGTTCACGCGCTTCTTTAAAAGCCTGGTTGAGTGACTCTTCTAACTCTTTACTCAACATAATACTGCCTCTTAATAATTGTGGCTCTTAACGGGCACTGCCCCTTTAAAAACCACTATTCAAATTAGTCTTCTTCCATTGAGCACATTAATGGGTGCTGATTCTGTCGTGAATACTCATTCACTTGTGCTACTTTCGTTTCAGCAATATCCTTACTAAATACACCGCAAATACCTTTGCCTTTTGTATGAACCATCATCATGATTTGTACAGCTGTTTCACGATCCATTTTGAAATAACCCTGCAGTACCTGGATGACAAATTCCATAGGCGTAAAGTCATCGTTGATTAAAACAACCTTATATTTCTTGGGTCGTTTTAACTTTGGTTTCTCTTCTTCTACTGCCAGGCCATCATCATGGCCAATCTCAATTTCTTTATCGCTCATACTCAGTACTTTAAGTGTAGTTTATAGTTCAGCTTTTCAAGTAAAATTTTCATTCTTTTATCGATAATATTTACATAATTGTAATGTTTTCAATATCCAAACAAGAACAAGTCACTTTGCTAGCACCATACATTAATCATGCGAGGTCATCGGTCACTGTTTTGCTACCACATAGTGTTAGATAAACCATTAGGATCAGATTGACTGCTTCAAATAAGCCAGCAGCACCACTTATCCGATATATTTATCAAACAAATGGCTTTCGTCCATTTTACCATAGTGGAGAGGCAAGATAGCCCTGTATTTAACGCAGAATTAAATAGATGAATAACTACTTAAGGAACAGCATTAGCCCCGAAAAGAGCAATATCATGCTGATAATTTGATTAAATCGCTGTTTGCTTATCTTTAAGTGAATATGGTGACCAATGTATAAACCTAAAAAAAGCACCGGCAAAGCGAATATAGCGAGATATAAAGCTTCTGATGAATAAAAGCCACTAACGCCATAGCCACTTATCCGTATTGCCCCGTCAAACAAGAAAATAAAGACAATCGTCGCTTTAAAGGCAGATTTGTCTAATTGCCTCAGTTTAAGGTAAGTGACGTAAAACGGCCCCCCTGTCCCAAACAAGGCTCCCACCAGGCCCGCTAAGAAACCAGCCGGCATAGCCCAAAAATGATGTTTAACCGATGTTTTCTGTGGCCTGAGTGAAATAAGAGCATAAGACATAACAAAGACAGCAAGTGCTTTATTCAACCAATACAAATCGACCTGCTGAAATAACCATAAAGCCGTTATAACTCCGACAATTGAAAATGGCAATACCATCAAACAATCACTCCAAATGACATGTTTGCGCATTTGATAAGCCTGGATAACAGTACCTGTATAACTGATTAAACCGAGAAGCGGGACAACGAATGTTAATGGCGCAACCAACGCCAACAATGGAACGGCCAATAAACCTGAGCCAAATCCTGCCATGCCTTTGATGGTATATGCGGCTAATAACACTAACGCCATATATATCAGTTCATAGGTACTAATTGAGTCTATTAGGGACATATTTTTATAAAATGCTTCTTTTGAAAGTATAGGTTTGGAAGTGTAGGTGCGAATTTATTCGTACAGATGTCTCAGCAGATCAAGCTTTGTGCAAATGAATTCGCACCTACACAATAAATTAGTCGCTTTAAGTTACTGCCATTACCTCTTGGTGAATGTTTTTTAGCACTATAAAGTCAGGTTTGAGTTTCTACGACATGTGTAGCTGCATTTTTTCCAGAGTTGGATTCTCGACAATGCCTTTCTCCGTCACGATAGCATCAACCAACTCCGCAGGTGTTACATCAAATGCCGGATTCCAGGCCTGAGCACCGTCTGTTGCAACTCGCGCGCCGCCGCAGCCAAATACTTCAGAAGCATCTCTTTGTTCGATAGGAATATCAGCACCTGTTGCAGATTTCATATCTATTGTAGAAATAGGCGCCGCTACCATAAACTTAACACCGTGATGCCTAGCCAGTATAGCCAGTGAATAAGTACCAATTTTATTCGCTACATCACCATTGGCTGCAATGCGATCAGAACCAACAATAATCCAGCTGACTTTACCTTGCTGCATCAAACTTGCTGCTGCGCCCTCACACAACAAAGTAACGGGGATATTTTCTGTTACGAATTCCCAGGCAGTTAAACGCGCACCTTGCATCCACGGGCGAGTTTCATCTGCAAAGACCTGTTTAATTTTACCCGCACCATAGGCACTACGAATAACACCTAAAGCCGTACCGTAACCACCGGTTGCCAATGCACCGGCATTACAATGCGTTAGTACAGCACCCGCATCATCACTTAGTAATGATGCGCCGTACTCACCCATTTTGTAATTGGCTTTAATATCTTCTTCGTGGATTTTTTGAGCTTGCGTTAAAAGGAGCTGAGTTAGGTTATCACCCGTCACTTGACCAGACTCTAAACACTGCTTCATTTTATCCAATGCCCAAAACAGATTAACAGCGGTGGGACGAGACTCGGAGAGATGCTTTATGTCTTTAAGAATGCTTGCACGACGAGAAGAAAAATTTTCGGTTTGATGTTCTATTGCCGATGTAACAACACCGTATGCGGCTGTAATACCAATAGCAGGCGCACCACGAACTACCATGTCACGAATAGCCTCAGCCACCGCTACTGCCGTTGTGAGATGAAGCTCAACGTCTTCTTGCGGAAGTTTGCGCTGATCTAATAAATAAAGGCCATCTTCTTTCCAGAAGATAGCCCTGATGGAATCAAAAGCTTGTGTCATAAAATCTTTTTTTAACTACCCACTGTGGTCGCAAAATCTAATATAACGCCTTTCATATCATTTTTCATCGCTTTATCCGCTTTTGTTACTAAACGAGATACCGCAACCGATTTAGAATCAGCGGATGTTTTAAATGACCAGGTATGTGTACCACGTACTTTTCCACTCGCCGCTTCTACTAGCTTAATGGTAATTTTCCCTCTGACCCAATACCAGCCTGAGCGTCGACCCACATCGATAACTTTAGAAGAAGCTACCATTTTAAAATCGGCACGATTAGTAGCAGCAGGGAAACCTGCCTGAGACATTGCACCTTTTAATAAACGAGCCAATTGAGTTAAATCGGAAGCTGAAATTTCAGTACCAATTTTTAACGCTAACAATTGGTTCTCCAAATTACCGCGCATATCAGCAAGATTCCATTTACTGGGCTTACCGACACCTTTTAAATCAATAACTTTTAATGTTTTTTGCAGCGTTTGTCTTTGCAGCTGATGTTTGAACGCCTGGTTCATTGCAGCCATTGCAACCAACTTGTCATTATTAGACCTTGCACGATTTAATTCTGATGTTGTTGATTTATCCAAAATATCGATTTGTTGGTGAATATTTTTACCCGCCTGGCTGCGTTTTAAAACAGCAAAAGCATAATGCTCCTGTACCGATTTATCTAACCAACTTTCGGCAATGCGCGCACCTTCAAGAACCTTATCAGTTTCTACCGTTATATCTTGTAGATAACGAATGTCTTTAGTAAAACTTTCTTTACCATTTACATTCTGAGATTTTATATCGGTTAAAGTTCTGCTTTCTTCTTTAATTTTTGCTTCAAATGTTTTACTTAAGTTTGCCAATGCACGTGTTTTAGCCGTCTCACGATCTGAAGCAGACCCTTTACCCACGATATAAGCACTATGCGGGTAATCAAAGCTCTCTCCATTAACCCAATCAGGTTGACGCTCACCACTTTTACCAACCACAGCTTGTGACTTACAAGCCACTAAGGCAACAACAAACATTAAAACAAAAAACTTACGCATAACCATATTCAATCCCTATTAAAGTATAACTTTCTTATTTGGTTGCTTGAGCTTGTTTAAGATTTTTTGGTCTAGGAGCAGCCCAATGATCACTAACAAAAGTCAAACGTCCTTTTTTAATAGTAACAGCATGATCCATCGAATCAATGACACCACCACGCCCCATTATTTCGATACGGGCATTGTATTGACCTGCATTCAAAGGAATTCTAATTAGCTGTATTTCCTGTGGCAGACTAGACCAGTTTCTTGTATCGGCAATTTCCGAAACAAGTCCACCAATTTTAAATGCTAAACCTAACAAACCGCCTCCACGCTTTTCTGCTTCTTGAGACGCTTTGTGTTTAATAACCATACGCGCTAATGCACGAACAGTAATTGCTGGCATTTCTTCAGTTAATGCTTTGCGAGCCATACCATCAATATTTTCTACTGTATTAAAAGCATAAGACTTATCGTCAATAACAACTCTGGCATTATGCGTTGCTCGGGCAGAACCTTTGTACACAGGTAAAGCCAGTTTCAAACGTTGGCTTACCAATGGAGACCAAGTCATTATTGTCTGTTGTGATTTAACAGGACCCAAACCATTATCCAGGACAGCAATTAAATAGCCTTTATTTCTATCTGCTTTTTTACTAAATTTAATTGAGAACTCTTTTTCATATTGTCTCAATTCATTACGTAAACCTTCATAAGCCAGCATGCGCAATAAATCATGTTTTAATTGCGTTGGTACAGGCAAACCGTGTTTACTAATTGTTTTTTTATACACTTTAACGGCTTTTCTATATGAGACTAAAGCTTGATCTGTCTCGCCTAGCGCTTCATAAATAATGCCAGATAAATATCGTACGAATGGATCTTCAAGAGGTGTTTCACCCCATTCTTGCATTTTGACATCGGCCTGCAACATTTCAACACGAGCACTGTCTATTTGCCCCTGTGCGATATAGTTAAGCGCCATATAAGAGTGTAATAAAATTTGCTCATAACGATCACCGGCATAATCACGTACCGAGTCGTTAACTACAGCGCTACCAATCGATTTGGTAACACTGGTTGTATATAAATCTTTCATCTCTTTCTTTGCAACTTCGAAGTCTTTATTACTAGATGCATAGGCACCGGTCATACGTTTCAACATACCTTTATGTAAATAGGTTAAAACCTTGTCGCTAGAATCATGAGATTGTTGTTCGAATTCACGAAGTGCTAAATCTGGACGCCCAGATTGTAATTTACTACGCACTCCCTGACTTTTTTGAGCGTAATGAGAACACCCTTGCAAGGCAAAGACAGCAGATATTACAAGTAAGAGTAAAGCTCGGCTGGTACGGAAATTTATAATATTGAATGCCTTCATCACGACCTCTGTATAATTATTTTTTAAGGGCTAATTTTTTATGAATGTTGGTAACATCCTTGTTACCTGATTTTATATTTATTAAAGACGGAACGAGTCTCTTGCAACAGTTTTCTTGATTTTCTTCTGGCCAACCCAAACTTTACGGTTATTTACCAAGTCAATTAAGGTTAAGTCAACTTGATAAAAACGCACATGTTTGCCAGCTGCTGCATCAATAATAGTATTGATATCGCCTTTCAACATAAAGTCTGCACCTTGCTCTTGACCTGCTTCTTTACGAGATGCATCTGATGCATTTACATCCATATCTTTTCTTTCGGCGCGAATTTCACGACGCTCTGAACTTGATGCTACAAAATCAACTTCACCTGAGTTAATTAATGCTTTTTCCATATCATTAACAAATGTACGCGTATTAATATGTTCATGGCTTAAATTACGAACACGACCAATGATGACAGCCGGAGTAGCGCCTTTCTTTTTCTTAGTAAATTTTCTTAACCAAGGGCGTGATAACACATCCTGAATCATTTCTTTTGCAACTAAACGTGAATCGGTATCATTCCACGCACCACTTAAATCAGTTGTTGAAGCGGCATCTACACGCTGAACAGTCGCGCCTTTTTTGCAACCAGAAACAACCAACATGGCACCACACATTAGAACAATAGGCAGAGTCCGACTAATGATTTTCATTTTTCATTTCCTTATTTACGATTAATTTTAGAATGTGTTGTTGCATAACGGCAAACCCTTATATACAGATATTATTTCTGCTTCATAGGTGTTAAATGCAATGACTTGATAGTATATAGCAGAGTTTTTTAAATTTCTTGAAACAAATCACATTCATTAACATTAGTTTGAACTATTTTTTTGCAATAATATTGCGAAACTGGCGTTATAAAGGTATCTTGCCCGCATGCATAATATTGACCTATTAATAGATGCCCGCTGGGTCGTCACCGTAAACAATCAAAACGATGTTTTAGAACACCACAGTGTGGCTATCGATAAAGGACGTATTATCGATATTTTACCCAGCGCTGTTGCTAATGATCGTTATATTCCACAAACACATCATCAGCTTGGCAATAAAGTATTGATGCCGGGCTTAATCAATTGCCACACCCACGCGGCAATGAGCCTGTTAAAGGGTTACGCTGATGACATACCTTTAATGGATTGGCTAGAGAACCATATTTGGCCTACTGAATCCAAATGGGTCGATGAAACATTTGTACACGACGGCACTGAACTCGCTATTGCTGAAATGTTACGTTCTGGCACAACTTGTTTTACCGATATGTATTTTTTCCCGGATGTGATTGCCAAAGTTGTTAACCAAAGTGGCATGCGTGCTGCTATTGGTATGATCGTGCTCGACTTCCCTACCGTTTGGGCACAGAACGCTGATGAATACATTGAAAAAGGTTTACGTTTAAGAGACGAATATCGAGAACATTCTCGTATTAAAACGCTATTTGCACCACACGCCCCTTATACCGTTTCTGAAGCAACACTAGAAAAAATACGCATGCTATCGGATGAGATGGAATTATCTGTCACCATGCACATTCACGAGACGCAATCGGAAGTTGATCAAGCGGTCGAACAACATCAAAAGAGGCCATTACAAAGCCTCAAAGATATTGGTTTAATTTCACCTAATCTCATCGCTGTGCACATGACAGCACTTGATGACGATGAAATTAAGATGCTGGCAGAAAATGGTGTGAGTATCGCGCACTGTCCCGTATCAAATCTAAAACTAGCTTCTGGTTTCTGCCCTGTTGGGAAATTACTCGATGCCGGTATCAACGTCTGTCTGGGTACCGATGGTTCTGCCAGTAACAACGACATTGATATGTTTGGTGAAATGAAAACAGCTGCCTTATTAGCCAAAGGTGTCTCTGGCGATGCCAGTTGTGCCAGTGCTAATGACATTATCCGCATGGCAACCATTAACGGCGCCAAGGCATTGGGTATGAATGATGACATCGGCTCAATCGAAATAGGTAAAGCGGCTGATATGATTGCCGTTGATTTCTCTGAGCTGGAATCGCTACCGGTATATAACCCTGTTTCACACCTTGTTTTCAATACAGCTCGCAACCAGGTCAACGATGTATGGGTGAAAGGCCGTCATTTATTAAAAGATCGCTCATTAACACGACTGGATGAAGATGAAATTATCCGCAAAACACGTGCATGGAATGATAAAATAGCTTCAGATTAAGATTTAACTCTTTAAATTACTAACCAACAAAAGAATACACATGACTACAGTAAGCGCCAATTCGATAAACGTTGACCCTGCAGAAATTGCAAAATTTGAAGACCTTGCCAATCGCTGGTGGGACAAACACGGTGAATTCAAGCCATTACATGAAATCAACCCTCTACGTCTACAGTACATTGACCAACGCGTTGGTTTAGCCGGAAAAAAAGTATTAGACGTCGGCTGCGGTGGTGGCATATTGGCTGAGAGCATGGCACAAAGTGGTGCCGATGTTTTAGGCATAGATATGGGTAAAGCCCCACTGACTGTTGCCAGGCTTCATGCAATGGAAGCTGAAATCGATTTAGAATACCGACAAGTGACGGTAGAAGAACTGGCAGAAGAAATGCCGGGGCAATTTGATGCAGTGACTTGCATGGAAATGCTTGAACACGTGCCTGACCCTGCTTCTATTATTCGTGCTTGCCACAAATTGGTAAAACCGGGTGGCGATGTTTTTATGTCGACACTTAACCGTAACCCCAAGTCATTTATGTTTGCTGTTGTCGGTGCAGAATACATTTTACAAATGTTGCCTAAAGGTACTCACGACTACAAAAAATTTATCAAACCTTCTGAGTTAAGCACCTGGTCTCGAGCAGCAGGTTTAGAACTCAAAGACATCACAGGGCTTAGTTATAATCCACTGACTAAAATATATAAATTAAGCAGCAATGACGTCAGTGTAAATTACATGACTCACAACACCCGCCCTGCAGATTAATTACACCTATATGATCACAACTGTTTTATTCGACCTCGATGGCACTTTGGTTGATACAGCACCCGATATGGCGCATTCACTTAACCTTCTGCTGGCAGAAAATGGTGAAGTCACTATGCCCCATGAAACCATCCGCCCCCATGTCTCGAATGGTAGTGAAGCATTGGTTAAATTAGGCTTTGGTGATAATTTAGAAAGCTCACGATTAGAGCAATTAAAAAAGCGTTATTTAGAAATTTATCAGGCCAACGTGCACGTGCACTCATGCCTGTTTCCCGGCATGGAAAAGCTACTCGAAGATATTGAGCAAGCCGGAAAAAACTGGGGCGTTGTCACAAACAAACCTTCCTGGTTAACCGAACCCTTACTCACTTCCATGAATCTGGCTGAACGCTGCGGTTGCATGGTCAGTGGTGACACAACAGCGCAACGCAAACCTCATCCAGAGCCTATGTATCATGCTTGCGAACTGATTGGCGCCAAGGCTACTGAGTGCATTTATATTGGTGATGCAAGACGTGACATAGAAGCCGGCAATAATGCGGATATGAAGACGATTATTGCGACGTATGGGTACATTGGTGAATGGGAAGATATGAATGCATGGGGAGCCGATGCACTGATTGATGAACCTGGCCAGATAAAGCAATATTTTAATGACTAAAACACCCCTATTACAACCTGTAAATCGAATGCCTTAACTCACCTCCTGAAACGGTCATTAAAAAATCAAAATCAAGGTCAAAGGATTTCACCACAGAGGCACGGAGAACGCAGAGGAAAAACAAAGAAAAATATAGCGGTAGTCTTTATTCTGAAACAGAATATATTATTATCTTCCCTAAATAAGTAATAGAGATATAAAGGTATAAAAGGTTTTCTCCGCACTCTCCGCACTCTCCGCGCCTCTGCGGTAGGTTCTGTTTTTTTGACTTTAACGGCAGCTTAGTACTAATGTCGCCTAATTAAATCCAGAATACTTTTGGTTGCGCAGTTTTTTAAAACGCTCTACATCTTCTGCTCTGTCCACATCCCACAAGGTATCTAATAATAATGGGATATCAGGCGCCATTCGATCTATCGTTTGTTGCAATACATCACCCACACCCCATTCAATACCATCAAACATACTAGGCTGTGGCTTTGTTAAGCCAACTAAAACATAACCACCATCCTCAGCAGGACCAAGCACTGTTTCATTTTGATCAAGCTTAGTGAATGCCCATTGAATATATTTTTTATCAATTGCGGGAATATCTGCCCCGATTAAAATCGCTTTTTTATAATCTAATAATGCATTAAATAATGCGGTCGACATTTTTTCCCCAAGGTCTCCAGCGCCTTGATCATGAAGCGTGATGTTGTACTGTGATTTTAAATATTGGAAAAAATTATGATGCTGATCAGGGCTGCAATGAAGCTGAATATCAACGCCATCGAGTCGGTTTAACCCCGCCACTGTATATTCCAGTAATTGCTGGTGAATGATATTGGCCTGGTCAGGACTGTAATCGGGAATTAAGCGCGTTTTAACTTTACCGGAAACAGGGGCTTTGGCAAAAATAATAAGGACTTTTTCTTTACGCAAGGCAATAACTAATTTAATTCTAAGCTATTAATAAATTGGCTAATCATCTTATCGAGTAACTCCTCTAAACTATATTCCTTAAGGTGCTCTGACTGCTGTAAACATTTCAACAATAACACTTCACGCAACATGCCCTGGTACATTAAAGCAGATGCTTTACTGTCTATTTTAGACAAGCGTCCTTTAGATTGTAGTTCATTTAAACTGTATTCAATGTAATCAGTAAATGTTTTCCAGCGGTTTAGGAAAAACTCTCTATGTGCCTGATGGCCTTCTAAGATACTGTACAACTCGATTTTAAGTAGATCAGGTTGACTCACAATACTGTCAATGAAAACGCGCGTGATGCCACGTAAAATGGCTTCAAAACCGGCTTCGGAATTAACAATGGTATCGACATAGCTTTCGCGTTGACAAGAAAAGTCTTGTAACACTGCGTCGTATAGTTCGTCTTTGGATTTGAAATGCCGGTACAGGATGGCCGGACTGACTCCCACTGCGTTTACAATCTCGTCGATTGATACACCGTGAAAACCTTTATCTGCAAACAGGGATTTTGCAGCAGTAATAAGGCTAGACCTGCGTTCAGGAGCTGATAATCGTTTATTTGAGGCTGTCGCCACAATAATTGTCAGCCCTTGAACACAGGGCTATCAAAAAATCTAAATTAAGATTTTTTGATGAAGAAGATGAAGTTACCACCCTCTTCTGCACTTGAAAGCAACTCGTTGCCAGTCTGCTTGCAAAATGCTTCGAAATCTTTAACTGAACCTGGGTCAGTTGCTTCAATTTTCAGTGTTTGACCACTTGCTAAAGCTGCAATCGCTTTCTTAGCACGTAAAATAGGTAATGGGCAGTTAAGGCCTTTTGCGTCTAACTCTGAATCAAATGAGCTCATGATGTTCTCCTGTTATATGTTAGTGATCGTTCACTTAAGAACTAATCTGGCAGTAACAATAATCAATAGGCTGACTATCGTCAATTCATTATTTTGTGATATTTCTTATGAGGCAATAAACAGAACTTATTTATTGTTTTTACAGAATAAAAAAAGCCATCATAAGAATTATGATGGCTTTTTTCTAATTATCTATGGCTTAACTACAACCTTTAGGGCGTGGTAAACCAGCAATTTTGTTAGCAGATTTGATCAGTCCGTATGGGAACAAACCGTAGATATACTTGCTATCTGAGCGATCAGCACCATACTTTGCTTTCATAAGTTTAGAAAACTTACGTGGATCACAAACTTTGCCTTCATCATAGAAAAAAGTACGTGCTTCGTTGATGATATCCCAATGCTCGTCAGTCAATTCCACCTTTTCATTAACAGCAATAACAGCCGCTAATTCTTCATTCCACTCGTCTAAGTTATCCAACCAACCCGCTTCACTTAACCCTATTTCAGTACCGTCTTTTAATACAGCTTGCATCTAACCACACTCCAAATTATTTATAATAACCGCCCGGCCAGAAACGACAGGCTCTTAAAAAGGGTAATTTTAGAATTACCTAGTATTTTAGTCAAGTATATATTTCACAATCTACTTATATAGAGGTTTTAACACTATGATAAGCCACTACCGATACCGTGATTTCAACTTCTCAGGCGAAACCCCAATAAAATAAGCCAGTCGCAACAGCCACATCAAAACAATGGTTCTACTAATGCCATATTGCTCCCAACGGCGACTGGAGGTTACCACCTCATTATTGAGACAACACATCTTACTATGCGTCTTTAAATTTTTAGATAATTGAATATCTTCCATTAATACCTGATCGGGAAAACCACCTATTTTCATAAACAACGACTTATGAACAAAAATAGCCTGATCTCCAGTTGCAACAGATGTCACGCATGAGCGTAAGTTCATCATAAAGGCAATGATCTTAAATATGAGTTTATTAGATGAAAAACGAACCTTAAAGCGCCCCCACCGGGTATGAGATAACGCCTCTACAATCAACTGATCAGCAGATGTATCAATTAATGTATCCGCATGTAGAAATAGTAAAATATCACCATCGGCCTGCTCAGCCCCTAAATTCATTTGAACTGAGCGCCCCTTATCACTTTGAATACTTTTATCGACCAGGTTTTTAGCCAGCTCGACAGTGTCATCATCACTGCCGGCATCAACTAATATGACTTGATGCCCACGGACACGCCATTTTTGCAAAGGCATTAGTGTCTTCGCTATTGAATAACTCTCATTTAAAGTAGGAATAATGACTGAAATCATAAAAATAGAATAACAAACTTTAGCGATCTAAGACTCTGTTACCGTGTATTCAACCAATGAAACATCATCCGTTTGAGAATTATCACCACAATATTCGTTAATTGTTTTTAAAACCGTATCGATAATCTGATACTCAGAGCTACTAACAATAGCATTAAAAAAACGCTCTTCACCGAAATACTCGCTCTCTCCGCGCTGCGCTTCAGTCGCTCCATCTGAATACATTACGATGGTATCCCCGACCTCAACATCAACTTCTTTAAATTCAGCAGAAAAACTATCTGCAGAAGCTATCCCTAGTGGTAAATTACTCGAATTCACTTTTTCAATAATTTGATGAGTACTCGGCCTATAGATAACAACGTCAGGCATACCGCCATTCCAGACATGATAAGTTTTTTTATCGGCTGAAATCATCAACATAGTCCCACATAGAAAAAATTCTGTGGGAAGAATTTCAACCATTTTGCGATTTAATTCTTCTACTGTTTCTTTTGGGGAACAGCCCTTTTCTACCATCGTGTAAAAAACATCTCTAACAGGAAAAGCTCCCAGAGCTGCGGGTAAACCATGCCCTGTCGCATCGGTTAAGAAGATGCAAGATGATCCATCAGGCGCTTTCGTTTTCAGTAACATATCACCATTAAAGATAGACATGGGTGACATATGAAAACGCACAGCCAACCCTTCAACCTCATCTCTGGTCGTCATCCGTTTATATATTCTTGCTGCCTGTTCTTGCTCTTCGTGCAAGATAGTTCTATTTGACTCAATTTGGTCACGTTGCTGACTAATCGTGTGGTACAGACCTTTCATTCGCATTAATGCGTATATTTTTGCCGTTAAAATAGCATGACTAAATGGTTTGGTTAAAAAATCATCAGCACCACTATCCACACATTTAACTAACTCACTCTCATCCGTCATTGCTGTTAATACAATGATAGGAATAAATTCATCACCCGCTAGTTCTTTAACTTTTCTTGTTGCCTCATATCCATTCATGACAGGCATCATGATATCCATCAAAATCATGTCTGGTTTGTCGTTTAAAAAGCTATCTATTGCCTGCTGTCCATTTTCAGCTTGCAGTACTTCATGCCCTTCTTTAATCAACATACCTTCCAGTATCATTCGATTAATAGAATCATCATCGACAATTAAAACTTTACTCATTAGTTCCCATCACATTTCAACAGATATATACGCACCTCTTCATGAGAAGCATCTCTATAATATAGACGACTATCTTATTACAAGCTTGATAAATTAAATAATTACGGACATATATCAAAATAATGCAAAAAATACACTATATAATAAATAATTAACCCTATATTTTTACGATATAAATGATGAATGAAAATAACTCTTTAGATATTTCTAGTGTAGAGGCCTTAAAAGGCTTAATGAAAGACCGCTTTAGCTTTCTTATTGAAACCTTTTTTACCAATACAGCAAGCCAACTGCAGGATCTGCAAACAGCAATAGATAGTAATGATACAGAAAACATTATTGCCATTACTCACGGACTTAAAGGTAGCTGCGGCTCAGTTGGTGCTGTTTGCATGCATGAACTATGTAAGACCTATGAAGAAAAAGCTCGATCTAATCATTTAGATGATAATGAAACCTGGGCCAATCAACTGCAAACTGAGTTTGAACGCTATAAAATAGATATCCAAAATTATTTATAAATCACCCCTAACAATAATATAAGAATTCAATATGCCAGTTTCAGACTGTATCTCCGAAATCAGTAAAGTTATTCTAGGCAAGAACACTGAAATCAAACAAGCCATTTGCTGTCTTTTATCAAATGGTCATTTGTTAATTGAAGATCTGCCCGGTGTCGGTAAAACAACATTGGCATTAACACTATCAAAAGTATTTGGCCTTGAATTCATCCGCTTACAATTTACTAGCGATCTTCTGCCTGCTGATGTAACCGGTATTTCTATATTTGACTCTAAAAACAATCAATTTGAATTCCACCCTGGTCCTATTTTCACTCAAGTGTTATTGGCAGATGAAATTAACCGTGCCACACCTAAAACTCAAAGTGCACTATTAGAAGCCATGGAAGAGCACAAGGTGAGTGTCGATGGTAAGACTCATACTTTATCAAAACCATTTTTTGTCATCGCCACACAAAACCCTAGTACTCAAATTGGCACATACCCTTTGCCTGAATCGCAACTTGACCGTTTTTTAATGAAAATAGAAATGGGATACCCGGATAGTAGTGCAGAAAAAAGACTACTTTCAGGTCAAGACCCCCGCTTATTAATTGACCAACTTAATACTTCAATTCCGGTCTCTAAATTATTAGAGATTCAACAAGCTGTCACACAAGTACATACATCAGAAGATATTATTAATTATATTTTACAAATCGTCGAAAAAAGCAGACATGAAACCGGCTTTATTCACGGTTTATCACCTCGTGCGGGAATGGCTTTGAAAAAAGCATCACAATCATGGGCATTTATTCATAACCGTGATTATGTATTACCAGAAGATATACAAGCCGTATTTAGTTCAGTCTGTAATCATCGATTGCAGTGTAATCATGAACAGACGGATAAAAATGTAAAACAACTCACCAATAATATTATTCAGAGCATAGAAGTTTGATGTGAATAAAGAGAACAATCAAAATCTTCCGTTTATTCCAGATTGGTTTGCCAGAAGCATTGATAAATGGATAGAAAAAAAGACACATAACAAGCTTACTCACTATCAAATCACTCGTCACAATATCTACATTTTACCCACCAAGGCTGGGTGGTTATTCATACTGACGTTAATCGCCATACTATCTGGCGCTATAAATTATAATAACAACATGGCTTATCTGCTATGTTTCTTTCTTGCCAGCCTGGGTTTTATAGCTATGCTACAAACCCATCAAAATATAAATGGGTTAGTAATCAACGCCGATCATTCACCATCCGTTTTTTGCGGGAAACTTGTAGAATTCAACTTCTACATTTCGACTAAAATCAACCATCATTATTCAATCTATACAGCAAACAATGATCATTGTTTATCAGTAAACAAAGAACTAAAACCTAATTTCACAGTTTCTGAAGCAACAAAAAAACGAGGCCGACAGAATCCCAGCCGTTTTAAAATATTTTCCGAATTTCCTTTAGGGCTTTTTTACGCATGGACTCAGGTAAAAATCAGCAACCCCGTCATCATTTACCCCAAGCCTATAAAGAACAATTCGAACATTATGGAGTTTGCATCAGGGAATACTCAACAAGAAAATATAACGGGTGATGATGATTATGCAGGCATAAGAAACTTTATAAAGGGTGACAGCCCTAAAAAGATGGCCTGGAAAATGATAGCGAAAACAAAAAAATTATATACAAAAGAATTTCACACTGAATCAGGTGAATTCTTAATGTTTGATTTCAATAAGCTGGATAAAATCACTAATACTGAAGAAAAGCTTTCTATCTTATGTGGGCTAATATTGAACGCCCATAATCAGAAAAAGAACTACGGATTAAAGTTACCCACAAAAACAATACAAGCTAATTATGGCGACCAACACAAACACCAATGCCTTTCTCTGCTGGCATTATATCAAACATGAATATTAAACTGCTTAGCCACTTTGTATTACGTAAACCTGAAACAATGGTTTTATTACTTTTATTGCTCGTAACAGCACCTCATTTCGAATATATACCCTGGTGGTCAACAGTATCGATTATTGCTTTATCTATTTGGAAAAGTATTATTTTTTCAACCAATCGACTTAAACCCAACAAAATCATTTCATCTTTATTAACAGTACTTGCTGTCGTAGTGATTTATAGGCACTCACATGGTTTTTCTGGTATTTCCGCAGGCAGTCATTTATTAGTTGTCATGGTGTTCTTTAAATTATTAGAGAGTAAAACAAAGAGAGATCACATGCTTCTTGTATTACTCTCATTTTTTATTATCTCGACCAATTTTCTTTTTTCTCAAACCATAGCTACTGCTGTCTATATGTTTTTATGTGTGTTTATTACATTACTAACACTGCTAACCATCAATCAGGGACAGTCTGAAATTTCATTAAAAGAGAAATCGATTATATCTGTTAAGTTAATTTCATATTCTTTACCACTAATGATTATCTTATTTCTATTTTTCCCAAGAATTTCTGGTCCACTATGGAATACTAAGACGGATGAAGTACAAGCAAAAATGGGGCTAACTGATTCAATGCAACCAGGGCAAATAAGCCAGCTAATTTATTCTAATGATTTAGTATTCCGAGCTTCATTTATAAACAAGATACCTCCCCAATATCAACTTTATTGGCGCGCTATTACACTATGGAATTTTAACGGCAAAAAATGGACAGTTAATAAAGTTAATGAACAAAAAACCACCTTACAAATTAAAGACCCCGGTTATGAATACGTCATCACAATGGAACCCAGTAATAAGAAATGGTTATTCTTATTAGATATACCTTATCTGATTAGTAATAATTACAACCTTAATTCAGACTTTACTGCACAAACTAAAGACCCGGTTGATTCTTTATTACAATACACCGCCAATTCTACAAACTCCTTTCATATAAGCAGCGATTTAGACCTTGATATAGAAGACATTGCACTCTCCACTCCTCGCTTAAATAAACAGGCAAAACAACTTGCTTTAAACTGGAAACAACAGGCTAAAAAACCTGAAGATATTGTAAATCGTGCGCTTGAATACTTTGCTAAACAAGGATTTTATTACACATTAACACCACCTAAACTCACCCGTATAGATAGAATCGATCAATTTCTTTTTGAGACACGACAAGGATTCTGTGAACATTATGCCAGTGCTTTTGCAATTTTAATGCGCGATGCAGGTATCCCAAGTAGAGTGGTCTTAGGTTATCTTGGCGGCAACATCAATCCCATTAATAACATAATCTCAGTCGATCAATCTATGGCGCATGCGTGGAATGAAGTATGGATTGATGGCAAAGGCTGGATACGTGTAGACCCCACTGCTGCAATTGCTCCTGAGCGCGTAACAAAAGATATCGCGAGCGCATTGAAAGACCAGAAAAATTTACCTTTGCATTTTCGAATTGACTTTGCAGCACTACAGAAAATAAAACAACTATTTGATGCGGTCGATAACAAATGGAAACAATGGATACTTAGCTATGATAAAAACAAACAGAAAGAGTTTCTTCACTTTCTAACAGGCAAGGACTTTTCACTAAGGGATATCAGCAGCCTGTTTATTCAAATAATACTAGTCACACTCGCTTTAACCAGTTTGTTCTATTTTTTTAATAGCATTAATAGAAAAACAGACCCTGTTGATCAGGCTTATAAAGTTTTTTTAAAGAAACTGTCTAAAGCTGGTTTTTCTAAAGCTATCTATGAAGGGCCTAGAGATTATAAAAAGAGATTAATTTCTCTTCTCCCTAATCACAAGCAAGAAGTTAGTTTTATTATTGAACACTATGTTGATTTAAAATTCAGAAAGAATTCTAAATCCGAAACTGCTAATCGTTTTATAAAAGCAGTTCGGAATTTTGATATTTAAAAAGCTACTTATAAACAGCGCTCATAAAATAAAAGCACTTGATAAAGGCATTCGATAAACGAGGCTCTTTAATCATTTTTACATAATCACCTTTCATAAACTTAAGATCACGCGATGTATACGCCAGACCAAGTTTCATAATATTTGGACTTTTCTTGCTCACTGCTTGCCAAAAATCAGGTTTCCCACGTACATCCCAGTTTAAATGCTGGTCTGTATATTCAGAAAGATTTGTAATGAGACCGTTATGAATTTCAATAACAATACGTGGCGTATCATCACCGACCATACCAAAGCCGACATTAGAGCTAAACTCAGAGTCTGATAACTGTTGGGTATGTTCTTTATCATCGTTCCATAATGATTTGTATTTTGCCATCCATTCTTCTGAAAATATCTCAGCCATCTATCTCTTACTTCCATTCAGACTATTAATACTGTGCATTCTACAAACCCTGCCAACAAAATGACAGCTTAATTAAAAAAATCTGACAGAGTAACCATTCTATTTTCCTCAACATGGGTAAGTGTTTAGCGTATTACCCGGAATGTCAGTATACTGGCTGTGCTTTTATGAAAATAAAGAAGATGACCGTATGACTAATGACTGCTTCCGTTTAAAAGGAAGTGTAATGACGACCTTTATTTTAGAATTTAGCGACTTTGATTCTGATATGTTTAAACATCAACTTAAACAAAAAGTAGACGCTTCACCTGAATTCTTTCAACAATCCCCTGTAATCATTGATTTTTCAAAACTAGACCTGCAAAAGATAGAGATTGATTATTTAGACATACTATCAACCTGCCGTGAGCACGGGCTTCAACCCACTGCTTTTCATCACCATGAACATTTAGATCTCAATGCCATTAAAAACACGAATTTAGCTGTTATTAAACCCGGCAGTAGTAAAACTGAGAAAAAACCGACTCAAAGATCACTGCCTCATTCTTCAGGCACTCAAGCAAAAATCATCAACAAACCCGTTCGATCTGGCCAACAAATTTATGCGGAAGGATCAGATCTTATTATTCTGGGTTCTGTTAGTGGCGGTGCAGAAGTACTCGCCGATGGCAATATCCATATCTACGGCTCACTTCGAGGCCGTGCTCTGGCCGGTGTAAAAGGCAATAATGAAGCTCGCATCTTTTGCACCAACAATGAAGCAGAATTGGTCTCAATTAATGGACATTTTTTAGTCAGTGATGCGCTTGAAACGCAGACATGGAAACAACCTGCGCAGTTCTATCTTAGTAACGAAGCCTTGCATGTCAGCACGCTTTAATGAATACTCCATCATAATTAATCCACACAAAGAAACAGGACTATAAACTTGGCTAAGATTATTGTTGTAACCTCTGGTAAAGGCGGCGTCGGTAAAACAACAACCAGTGCTGCAATTGGTACAGGGCTCGCTCTTAAAGGCAATAAAACAGTTATTATCGATTTTGATGTAGGCCTTAGAAACCTTGACCTTATTATGGGCTGTGAACGACGTGTCGTTTATGACTTCGTCAATGTTTTAAACAACGAAGCCAACTTAACTCAAACACTAATTAAAGATAAGCGAGTTGAAAATCTTTTTGTATTACCTGCTTCGCAAACAAGAGATAAAGATGCTTTAACGCTAGAAGGCGTAGAAAAAGTTTTAAATGAATTATCTGAAACCTTCGACTTCATTATCTGCGACTCACCTGCTGGTATCGAAAAAGGTGCTCAAATGGCGCTTTATTTTGCCGATGAAGCAATTGTTGTTACTAACCCCGAAGTATCATCCGTACGTGACTCTGACCGCATTTTAGGTATTTTACAGAGCAAATCAAAACGCGCGGAACAAGGTAGTGAACCTGTAAAAGAGCACTTATTACTAACTCGCTACAACCCTGCACGTGTAGAAGAAGGTGAAATGCTGAGTGTAACTGATGTCGAAGAAATTTTGGCTATCCCTTTAATGGGTGTTATTCCCGAATCCGAAGCGGTTTTAAAAGCCTCTAACCAGGGTGAACCTGTTATTCATAATCAAGATGCCGATGCCGGTAAAGCTTACAGTGATGCTGTTGATCGTTTGCTTGGTGAAACTGTTGAATTCAGATTCTTAACCGCGCCTAAAAAAGGTATTTTGAAAAGGCTGATAGGAGCGTAACGTGAGCTTTATTGACTATTTTCGAGCAAATAAAACCAATTCTGCATCTGTTGCTAAAGAGCGCCTACAAATTATTGTGGCACACGAGCGTGGCAAACGTAATCAACCCGATTACCTGCCAGCTATGCAACAAGAAATCATTGATGTTATAAAAAAATACGTTGCGATTGATGATGAGCAGGTTCATGTGACTCTTGAAAATACAGATAATTGTTCTGTATTTGAACTCAATGTAACTTTACCTGGTTAACGACCAAACCCTTACCGAGGCGACCAATAACGATCACCTCTTGAAGACTCCAGTATCAAACACTCATTCTCTTTTTCAGAATTTCACAAACTGCTATCCATTGCAGGCCCTTTAATACTGTCTTCAATTATCACTATGGGTATGGCATTTACCGATGTGATAATGATTGGCTGGTTAGGTACAACTGAATTAGCAGCCAGTGCTGCTACTAGTGACTTCCACTCACTGTTTTTTTACATTGCAGCAGGCATCATTAGTGCAACCTCTGTTTTAATTGCTCACGCCAGAGGTAAAGAACAAACTGATTCTGTTCGATCTATTGTGCAGCAAGGTTTTCTTATCTCTTTCATCTGCGCTATTCCCGCCAGTTTTATTATTTACAATACCACCTTCTTTTTATCATTAATTGGTGTTGAAGAAACAATCATTAATGCCGCTATTCCTTATGCGCATACTCTCTACCTGGCATTTTTTCCAATGCTGTTAATGACAACTCTTCAGTACTTTATTGCCGCACATGATAAAACGCGTATTATTTTTCTTGTAACACTTGCCGGTTTACCACTTAATGCTTTTGGTAACTATTTATTATTATTTGGTAATTTCGGTTTCCCTGAATTAAAACTTGCTGGTGCCGGTATTGCCACGACACTAACGGCCATTTTTATGTTTTTATGTTTGTTGATTTATTGCCTCACCAATAAAACACTCAAACAATACGCCCTATTTCATAAAATGGAATTTAATAACCTAACCCAACTAAAAGACATTTTTAAAACGGGCATACCCATTGGTATTTCTAACATTGGTGAAATGGGGGTCTTTTTAACATCGACAATTATAATGGGTGTTTTCGGTGCAGAAGTGCTTGCCGCACATACCATTGCTTTGCGCCTGGGCGGACTTTTTTACGCCTTCCCATTAGGTCTTTCACAAGCAGCCGCTATACGTTGCGGGTTTTTAATTGCCCAGGGTAATATTCAAAACTTAAAATTAGCCATCATGACAATTATAAAAATGTCATTAGTTATTGGTTTTGTGTTTACAATATCTATCTGGTTTTATAGCGTTGAAATCGCCTCACTATTTCTTTCATCGGATAACAATACAAAAACAGTTTTATTAACAGCCGCTGGCTTTTTATTAATTCTTGGCATCATTCAACCTTTTGATGCATTAGCAACAGTTTCAGCAGGTATCTTACGAGGCATGAAAGACACAAAAATCCCCATGATGTTATCGATTGGTTCATACTGGTTAATTGGATTCAGTGCCGGTTTAGTTTTAGCGTTCTACTTTAATTTTAATGGCACCGGTATTTGGATTGGTTTGGCCATTGGTGCTACTGCTTTTGGTATTGCAACAATTTCAAGATTACGAAGTCATTGGAAAAAAGATTTTAAGCTTAATCTTTAATTCCTCATATGGAACACTTGCCAAATATAATAAATAACTGTTTAGATATCTTCTAACTAATATTCATAAGTTAAATTTATATCACTACTCTTATACTGCTTTTATAAAAAACTTTAATAGCTATTTAGTCAAATAGCACTTTTACTCAGTTCTTCATCATCTATACTTAAGTCACCTATCCAACTCTTATTCTGGAGATGATTATGGAAACCTTAAAACAGACTCATGTTGAAGCCAGCACCACCCCTCCTAATGGATTCTTAGTCGAACTTGATGATTGGTCGAAAGATCAAGCGCATGCACTCGCTGCTGAAGAAAATATTAAACTTACCGATGAACATATCGATGTTCTCAACTACTTAAGGAAGTATTACGATAAAAATGGTCAAGGCTACAATGCGCGAACTTTATTGAATGTTATGGAGTTTGAATTTGGTAAATGGGAAGGAAAACGCCATTTATATGAGCTTTTTCCCAAAGGTCCAGTATCTCAGGGCTGTAAATTAGCCGGTATCCCTTTGCCACCTAATTGCAATGACCCATCATTTGGATCTGCACACTAACCCTGCTCACTCCCTTTTTATCAGCAAAGGGAGTGATAACTTCGCATCTACAACAATAAAATGCCCCTTAAAAATCATCCCCATTACTTACCCCTACAAATAGTCTATAAATATAACATGCAATTTCTCTAATAAACGGTTAGAATACGCGCCCCTTCAAGCTATGACTCGAGTTTCATTGCCAAGGGCTCAAATTGGGAGCAGGCGGCTTCCTTTCGCACTCTCCACAATTTAGGTGAACACTACCATGACTACTGAAACGGTCCCCGCGTTCGATCAGTTAAATCTTAACGAACATATTTTAAAAGCATTAAACGATGTCGGATATGAAAAGCCATCTCCTATTCAAGCTGAAACTATTCCTCTACTTTTAGAAGGTAGGGATGTACTGGGCCAAGCTCAAACAGGTACTGGTAAAACAGCGGCTTTCGCCCTACCCCTCATATCTAATTTAGATCTAAAAGAAAAAGACCCACAAGTCTTAGTACTAGCGCCTACTCGCGAACTTGCGATTCAGGTAGCAGAAGCTTTCCAAACCTATGCGAAACATATGAAAGGTTTCCATGTATTGCCTGTTTATGGTGGTGCTGATTCTCGCGCACAGGTTCGCGCATTAGATCGTGGTGTCCATGTGGTTGTAGGTACACCTGGCCGCGTTATGGACCATATACGTCGTGGCAAGTTACGCTTATCTAATTTAAAAGCATTAGTACTTGATGAAGCTGATGAAATGCTACGTATGGGCTTCATTGACGATGTTGAGTGGATACTTGATCAAACACCAGATGACCGTCAGATTGCATTGTTCTCGGCGACCATGCCATCACAGATTCGTCGAATCGCGACTAAATACCTGAATAATCCAGAACAAGTCACCATTAAAATGAAAACCCAGACGGCATCTACAATCCGTCAACGTTTCTGGCCGGTTAGTGGCGTACATAAATTAGATGCCCTGACCCGTATTCTTGAAGCCGAAGAGTTTGATGCCATGATTATTTTCGTGCGCACAAAAACAGCGACTACCGAGCTGGCTGACAAACTCGAAGCACGTGGTTATGCGACGGCACCTTTAAGTGGTGATATCCAGCAAAACCAGCGTGAACGCACTATTCAAAGCCTTAAAAATGGTAAGTTGGATATCATCGTAGCAACCGACGTTGCTGCACGTGGTCTTGATGTGCCGCGTATCAGTCACGTTGTGAACTACGATGTGCCACACGATACGGAATCTTATGTTCACCGTATTGGTCGTACAGGCCGTGCTGGTCGTGAAGGTGATGCAATTTTATTTGTAGCACCTCGTGAAAAACGCATGTTAAGTGCGATTGAACGCATGACTAACCAAAAGATCGAACGCATGGAATTACCATCAACTGAGATGATTAATGACCAGCGTATTGTTAAGTTCAAACAAAAGATAACCGATACACTGGCATCTGAAGAAATCGGCATGTTCCGTCAAATGGTCGAACAATACCAAGACGAACATAACGTACCGGCAATCGAAATTGCCGCTGTACTCGCTCTCTTAATGCAAGGTGAAACACCCTTCCTATTATCAAACAAACCGGTTAAATCAAAAGCCAGAGATGCTTGGGATAATGCCGATAGCTCACGTGGAAACAGACGCGATTCTCGCAATAGCCGAGACCGTGATCGCTCACCAAGAGACCGCTCTTCAAGAGATCGTTCACCGAGAGAGCGTACTCCACGAGATAACTCTCCACCAGATGCAGGCATGATGCGTTACCGCCTTGAAGTCGGCTATAACCACGATGTGAAGCCTGGCAATATCGTGGGCGCTATCGCTAATGAAGGTAACATCGACAGTAAGTACATCGGTCGTATTAACATCGATGAAAACTTCACAACTGTTGATTTGCCAAATGACTTATCAAGAGATGTTATTACTACCTTAAGAAAAGCACGCGTTGCCGGTAGACCAATGAACATCTCACCTGAAGGTCAGGTTAAGAGAGACGATAAAGAAGGCGCACCAGCTAGACGTCAACGCGACAGCAGCCGCAAAGAAAGAACTGTTGAGCGCAGTAATGAAAAAGAAAAAACCAAAGAAAAAACCAAAGATAAGTTAAAGCTTAAGAAAAAGGTCAAAAAAGTTAAAAAGAAAGTAAGAACCAACCGACCAGCACCACGCCCCGGCTCAAAGAAAGAAGATTAAGTTAAATATCAGCCATGTAAGTTAGTTACGTGGCTGATTTAATTTGATTGTGTACTGGCTCAGACTTAATCTCACAACTTAAAATATGAGTTCATAAATAACCTAACAGATGGCTTCTAATAGTACAGAGCGGACTTTTAAAAGATATTGTTTTTACCGCAAATACACGCGAATACACGCAAATAAGGTCAAAACCTTTTATTAAGAATAGTTACTTTCAGTGAGAGTAAATTTAATCGACTGAATAAAAAGCTTCGTCATTCCCGCGTGCTTTTAGCGGGAATCCAGAGGCTTTTGCTTTTAAGTCACTGAATTCCGGTTAAAACACTACCGGAATGACAGTTTCTTGCTTTATATAAATTAACCTAATGTCTTTGACTTTTTTGCGTGTATT
>JAUVDT010000049.1 GCA_030595185.1 Gammaproteobacteria bacterium | reverse complement strand
CTATTTTAAAATAGCGGGGCTTTTTTGTGTCTGTCTTTTTGTGCTCTATAACAAGCCGGCTTATTAAGCAGCCTGAACAGGTATCGCATTACCTGTACGTTTAATAACGTTTTGCTCATCCAAATAAACCAATGTTGGTTTGAATGATTTTACTTCCTGCTCTGATAGCTGCGTATAACTGGCGATAATAATACGGTCTGTTGGTGATGCTTTATGCGCAGCTGCGCCATTAATAGAAATAACACCACTACCGGCTTCAGCACGTATCGCATAGGTTACAAAACGCTCACCATTGGCTAGATTATAGATATGAATTTGCTCATATTCACGAATGCCAGCCGCATCGAGTAAATCACTGTCAATCGCACAAGAACCTTCGTATTCCAACTCTGAATGAGTAACACGCGCTTGGTGTAGCTTGGCTTTTAATAAAGTCAGCTGCATTTATATCCTCTTGCCCTTTTCAGGGTATATACATGTAATCCCTAATTATCCTGTATTAAGGCATGCTATTCAAGCCGCTAAGACGGCTGTACATCTAAAACAAGGTTATCAATTAAACGCGCTTTACCCAGATAAGCCGCGGCTAAAACCACTAATTTAGTGTCATTTTCACTGGCTAATTGCAGGTCAGATTGACGACAAATTGCCAAATAATCTGTTTTAAAGCCTTCGCTGTTTAGCATTTCTTTCGACTGCTCAGCTATAAAAGTATAAGCTCTCTCCCCATCAACTAGAATACTCGATTGTATAGATAACAGAACTTCACGTAATTTAGGTGCAATTTCGCGCTCTTTAGTTGTCAAGTAGCCATTTCTTGAACTCATCGCCAAGCCGTCTTCTTCTCGACGAGTCGCAACACCGACTATTTCTATTGGGATGTTTAGATCATTCACCATCTTGCGAATAATTGTGAGCTGCTGAAAGTCTTTTTGTCCAAACACTGCGAGATCTGGCTGCACAATATTAAATAACTTATTCACAACCGTCGTTACACCTTCGAAGTGCCCCGCACGCGACGTACCGCACCATAATGACGACAAAACAGGCACAATCACCTGAGTTGCTTTACTTATATCAGCGCCATAAATTTCTTTCACATCCGGTGCAAACAACACATCAACACCAGCTTTTTCGAGCTTATCCACATCCGCTTGCATGGTTCGAGGATAATTATCAAGATCACCACCCGCTTCAAACTGGAGCGGATTAACAAAGATGCTGACCACGACAAAATCAGCTAATTGCCGTGCACGTTCGACAAGATCAAGATGTCCTTGATGCAAATTGCCCATTGTTGGCACAAGCGCGACGGTTTTAGATGCGTGCTGTTGAAGAAATTGGTGTAGGTCTGAAATAGATTCTGAAATTTTCAAGATATTACCCTTAAACTTTTCCCCTCACCCTAGCCCTCTCCCTAAGGGAGAGGGAACTAAAGTCAAAACCTATGTAAATCTTTTGGCCATAAGGTTTTTATGTTTCTGTCCCCTCTCCCTTAGGGAGAGGGCTAGGGTGAGGGTGATTTTAAAAAATATGCTCTTGCTGCGGAAACTCTTTAGCTTTAACCGCTTCAACATAATTTGAAACAGCATTCTGAATGCTGTCCGCACCCTGCATAAAGTTTTTACTAAATTTCGGTGCACGGCCAGGTGTAATGCCTAAAATATCCTGCAAAACTAAAACCTGTCCATCAACATCAATACCTGCTCCGATACCAATCACAGGAATGGACACAGCTTCTGTAATTTTCGTAGCAAGTTCTGCCGGCACGCATTCAAGCAATAAAGCATCTGCACCCGCCTGCTCTAACACAATCGCTTCTTCTAACATGCGCTCTGCAGCTTCTGTTTCACGACCTTGTACTCGATAGCCACCTAACTTATGTACACGTTGCGGCTGCAAGCCCAAATGCGCACAAACGGGAATACCATTTGAAGTGAGTGCATTCACAACATCACATTGCTCAGAACCACCTTCGAGTTTTACAATTTGCGCACCGGACTCTTTCATTAAACGACCCGCATTTTGCAATGCAATCTCAGGCGTTATATGACTCATAAACGGCATATCTACCATCAACAATGAATGCGTTAAACCATTAGCCACACAACGACTGTGATAAACCATGTCATCCATTGTGACCGGCAATGTATTATCCAAACCTTGCATCACCATGCCAAGAGAATCGCCAACTAAGACAACATCAACACCCGCGTCATCTAATACCTTTGCAAAGCTCACATCATAAGCAGTCAGGCAGACAATTTTTTCTGCTTCACTTTTCATTTGAAGCAGCTTTCGCACTGTTATTCTTTGTTGTGTTTGTGGGTGACTACTCATTCTTTATCCTGATCTCGTTTACTCTTAAGTCATATCCAATGGCGTAGGGTTAAAATAACTACGGCCTCTTGGAGGTGAATTAATTTGCTCTAATAATAGTTCATAATCATTACTATTATTTACAAAGTCACAATCTTCACTATTCACAATTAATAATGGTGCATTAGTGTAGTGATGGAAAAAGCCGACATACGTTTCTGTTAACCGTTCCAGATATGCCGATTCAATTTGTTGTTCATAATCGATACCACGCTGATTGATTCGATCACGTAAAATATGCACAGGCGCTTGTAAATAAATAACCAAATCCGGCTCTGGCACATCAAATGTTAATTGTTGATAAACCTGCTCATACAGTGCCAATTCATCATCTGTTAAGGTTAGCTCTGCAAACAAACGGTCTTTTTCAATAAGAAAATCAGAAATACGTACCGGATTAAATAAATCACTCTGACGTAATTCTTGCATTTGTCTGGCACGCTGCAATAAGAAAAAAAGTTGTGTAGGAAATGCAGCGCTCTTAGGGTTGTCATAAAACTTACTTAAAAAAGGATTATCTTCTGCACCTTCTAATAATAAATCACAACCGTATGTTGTTGCTAAGCGTCTGGCTAAGGTTGTTTTACCAACACCTATCGGGCCTTCAATAACAATAAAATTAGGTTTCTCAGTCATTTATTGTGCCTAGATATTCTATTCCAGAAACAGGGCATGCTTCGATTAAGTCCATTATTTTACCTTTACCCGGTACGTCTAGTTCGGCATTTATTTTTTGTAATGGATACAACACAAATTCTCTTTGCGTCAGACCAATATGTGGCACCGTTAGTCTTTCCGTATTCATTATTTCATTACCATATAAAAGAATATCAAGATCCAGGGTTCTTTCACCCCAATGTCGACTCCTAACACGGCCATGATTTTTTTCAATTAACTGTAAACAGTCTAATAATATTTCAGCATCTAACGTTGTTTCAATTAATGCCGCGGCATTTAGATAATCGGGCTGATCTTTAGGTCCCATTGGAGGACTTTTAAACAAGCCGGAATCTTTAATTAAGTGACTATCTTTTATTTCATCAAGTTGTTTTAGTGCAGATGAAATTTGTTGTTCCGGGTTATCCAGATTACTACCCAGACCAATATAAACCTGAACCGTCATTCTTTAACTTTTTTCTTCTTTTTAAAATGCGACATAAAACTTTTTTTAGGTCGTAATGCCTTTTCTTGTTTTGCTTCAGGTAGTTCTTGTAATTCAGTCCAGAACCGGCAATCTTTTTCCACGTCTTCACCAGCTGCAGAACGCAGACATAAAAAGTCATACGCCGCGCGGAAACGCTGATGTGAAAATACAGAAATAGCGCGTTTACCCGAATGGTTTTTAAGACGATCTTGCATAAACCAAATATCTTTCATGATCATTGATAAACGTTTAGGCATCGAGGTAACCCGTAATTGTGCAGGTAATACTTTATCAATAGCTTTTTGCATCGCAACATTTATCGGCAAACCATCATTTAAAGATCGCTGCATATAACCCATTATCGGCTGCCATAATAAAGCTGCAAACACAAAAGCCGGGTTAACCGTTTTACCACTCATGATACGACGATCTGTACTCTGCAAAACTTTAACCAAAAAGACGTCGAACTCTGCATCTTTTTTAATAGCTGCAACAGTTTGCGGAAATAAAATTTCTAATAAGCCAAATTCTTTCAACAGTTCAAAACACTTTACGCCATTGCCAGAATGGAATAATTTAATCGCTTCATCAAATAATCTGGCCGCAGGAATTTCTGCCAGGACAGGCGCAAGTTCGTGTATAGGGTCAGCTGATTCTTTATTAATAGTGAAATCAAGTTTAGAGGCAAAACGAACAGCTCTTAACATGCGCACAGGGTCTTCACGGTAACGCGTTTCAGGGTCACCTATCATGCGCATTTTACGGTCATTAATATCGGCCATTGCGCCGGTGTAATCAATAACCGAGAAATCTGCGATATTGTAATAAAGTGCGTTAATCTTAAAATCACGACGCCAGACATCTTCTTCTAATGTGCCGTACACGTTATCACGTAAAATTCGGCCACTATCATCCAAAACACCGTCTTTATTTCTCGGTGAATGGTCACCACGGAGCGTTGCGACTTCGATAATTTCGCGCCCAAAGTGAATATGAGCCAATCTAAAACGACGCCCGATTAATCGACAGTTTCTAAATAATTTACGGACTTCTTCAGGAGTGGCATCGGTAGCAATATCAAAGTCTTTAGGTTCTAAACCCAATAACAAATCACGCACACCACCACCTACTAGATAGGATTGAAACCCGGCATTGTGCAGGCGATATAAAACTTTAAGCGCATTATGATCAATTTGATCACGAGAAATACCGTGTTCACCGCGAGATATTATGGTTGGTTGTGTCATTTTTGTACGATTATTCAAACCAGGAAAATAAAATCAACCTGATTCTAACATGATTAGGTTAATAATTAATCGGGATTTAATACAAAATGAAAGTGATTTTACGAGATAAAACAGAATGTTAGCTAATCTAATACTGAATTGAAGAAACCTAAATCAAAGTCAAAGGATGTCACCGCAGAGGCGCGGAGAGCACAGAGGAAAAATAAAGAAAAATATAACGTTAGTCTTTATCCTGAAACAGCCTATGCACATTAATTTCCCTAAATAAATTATAGATTTATAAAAGGTTTTCTCCGCGCGCTCTGCGTCTCCGTGGTGGGTTCTGTTTTTTGACTCTAAGGCAGCTGTGTACTATTTGTAGATGCTAGTTAAGGAGGTATAGGCTCAGTGTTAGCTTAAACCTGAGCCAGTATCCTTTAATTGTTATTTGGTGTTGCGCCTATTTTATGGATGCTTAAATCAGCGCCTTCGTACTCTTCTTCTTCAGTCAAACGAATACCAACGACTTTCTTCAATAAACCATATACTGCAAAGCCGGCTACAGTCGCGATTGATATCCCTACCAGAGTACCGACCAGTTGCGCCATGAAGCTTACGCCACCAACACCACCCAGCATCTCTAAACCAAAGATACCAGCTGCGATTCCACCCCATGCACCACATAGCCCGTGCAAAGGCCACACACCTAGAACATCATCAATTTTCCAACGATTTTGAGCCAAAGTGAATGTGTATACAAACAAACCACCTGCAATTAAGCCCGTTGCTAAAGCACCGAGTGGATGCATGATATCTGAGCCTGCACAGACTGCCACTAAACCGGCCAATGGTCCATTATGAACAAAACCAGGGTCATTTTTACCAAAGAAAACAGCAGCAAGAATACCGCCCACCATTGCCATTAATGAGTTAACCGCAACGAGACCACTGATACTTTCAACCGTTTGAGCTGACATCACATTAAAGCCAAACCAACCAACGGTTAATATCCATGCACCTAATGCAAGAAAAGGAATATTTGAAGGCGGGTGTGCAAATACTTCACCATTTTTTCCATAACGACCTTTACGGTGTCCCAGCATAATGACAGCACCCAGAGCAATCCAACCACCCATAGCATGCACAACCACTGAGCCTGCAAAGTCATGGAATTCAGCACCAAATGAGGCGTTTATCCAGTCTTGAAAGCCATAATTACCATTCCAGACCATGCCTTCAAAAAAGGGATAAATGAAACCGACAATGATAAAACTTGCTGCGATTTGTGGATTAAATTTAGAACGCTCTGCAATACCACCTGAAATAATGGCCGGAATTGCTGCTGCAAACGTTAATAAGAAGAAAAACTTAACCAGCTCATAACCATTCTTTTCAGATAGAACAGTTGCTGAACCGTAAAAATCGACACCGTATGCAATGGCATAACCAATAAAGAAATAAGCGATAGTCGATACGGCAAAGTCGACAATTATTTTAACCAGTGCATTAACCTGGTTTTTTTGTCGCACGGTACCCACTTCAAGAAATGCAAAACCTGCATGCATGGCCAATACCATAATTGCACCCAGTAAGATGAACAGAGCGTCTGTACCTGCCTGAAATGTCGCCATAACCGCCTCTAAAGTTGTTTCAAACTCATTGTTAGTGAGATATTTATAAATACCGACACTTATTAATGTAATTTAAGAATGTTTAAGTGCGCGTATCTTATCACTTGATGTAATAAATCGCATTATCTAGGTGCGCGATAGCAGGCCCGTTCACCAAAATAGCTCAACTACGCACGTTATCGGTGCAAACTCTTCAATGTGCCACATTTTTTATAGTTTAGATAATCATCAACTATCTGCTGATGATCAAATGCCAGCTCAACATCAATTGAATCAATATCAAACAAACGTGTCGTTTTAGCATCATCGCCGGCGACAGGCACGCCATCAGCTGTGGCAATGTAAACTAAACTCGCCGTATGAAATCGAGGGTCACGCGCGGGGTCGGAATAACAGCCTAATAAACATTTCAACGTCACATCCAGGCCGGTCTCTTCTTTGGCTTCGCGGATAGCTGCCGACTCAATCGATTCCCCCTTATCAACAAAACCACCGGGAATAGCCCAACCAAATGGAGGATTAAGTCGTTCAATCAGAACTATTTGAGTCTTATTATTATTTTCTAACTCAATAATAATATCTGCCGTCATCAAAGGCGTAACAGGAATTGGCATATTAGTTTTCTCGATTAATATTTTTGAATTTTATGATGTGCCGGCGCTCTTTCTTTGATGGACGATGACTAACGACTCGACTTGCCGACAATGCTTTTCTATCTGCCGCATTATCCTCACGCTGTTTTAAACTGTCTTGCAACTCTTCATACATGGTTTGCGCCAAAGATGCCTGACGCCGTTTTTCAAATAAAGACAGCACTGTCACCATCCAAATTTCATCACCTCTGCGTATGCGTAATACATCACCCACTTTTATTGCTTTAGCGGCTTTAACACGGTCGCTATTTAAATGAACTTTGCCGCCATTAACCGCATCCGAAGCCAAAGAGCGTGTTTTAAAAAAACGCGCTGCCCACAGCCATTTATCAATTCTAAGTTTTTGTAATTCAGACATACTTTTGAGAGTTTTAAAGAATAATTAGTATTCGTAATATGCCTTGTTATTTATATAAATTCAATCATTGCTGTCCCTTCAAAATTTATATTATTTGATGTTTGTTGTCTCAAGCTAATCACAACAACATCGTCATTCCGGCAGTGTTTTAGCCGGAATCTAACACTTAAACAATAGATTCCGGTTAAAGGCATACCGGAATGACAGTTAACAGGACAGTAGTAAAGTTCAATAACAACTACATAAAAACGAATACCGTGCACTGAAAATAGTGGCTATAAGAATAATTTTTTAGAAAGATATACCCAAAATAAGTGCCGCTGCAATCATCCACCAGTAAGGAACACCATTATCTTCTTTCATTTCCGGCTCTTCCACAGGCTTTGATTTTGTAAGCAATTGAGATCTAACAGGAGCCACTTCTTCAACAACCTTATCACCGAACACCATACCCGAAAAGGCTTGTGTTGAAACAGGTGCAATACTTCTTTGTGTGATCATAGCCGCATCACCAGACGATACCGTTAAGTTACCAGCTTCACTGCTTGCTATTACCTCACCGCCCAATACAGCAACAAATAAGCCGTCATGATCGACATCGGCTTGCTGGCCGCAAGCTTGTGACTGATGAACACGCACGCCATATTCAGCGGTATTAGCAGCTACTGTACCGAGAGGCGTCTTTAAAATTGCTTTATCATTACCTCTTTTACCAATACGTCCTGTTTCATTATGCAGACTGCCTTTTAACAAGGATAATTCGCTTAAGCTACCTCTGGTTCGCATTTTGTATTGATCGACATTAAGCAAACTATTACAGCGTAATTTTACAATCGCGCCATCAATAAAGTTTAGAGTTACAGCGCCAGAATCCGATGTTAATAATTGATCACCAACGTGAATATTTGTACCCACATTAATAACCAGTACTTTTTTCTTATCGTTAAACAATGTTACTGAACCAGAAACGCTCTGCACACTGGCAGCACGTGTTCGTTTTATTTTTTTTACTTTTCCTGTAGGCGCACCTGGCAAAGTAATCACCGCACCTACTTTTAAGGTTCGAGGGTCACCATTTTCAAATGCAGATGGATTAAGTTGTACCAATTCACGCATCAATAGTGGCCAGCGAGAACGCTGATCTGGATAAACTTGTCGCATTATTTTGATAATAGACTGCCCGGGCTTCACAGTAACTGAGCCTTCAGCACTGGTCGTGGCTCTGGCTGTGAGTGAGCAAAGATTAAATGTAATGAATAATAAAAGTATTAACGTACTGTGTAGTACTGATTTGAATGCACTTGACAAAATAAGTCCCTTAAATAACAAGCCTGAAGTTTTTTGCGTAAAAATTATTTTTTATAAAAAACAAAAGAGAATGGAATTAATAGTAATAACACCAGACTCTTTTTATTTATTGGCAACTATTATCTCGACACTACGGGATAGTAGTCGTACTCTCTATTGTATTAATTGTGAATAATTCTGTTCCATCTAGCTGAAACACATTCCACAATCCACCAGCACCCGATGGGACATTATACGAACGAATATATAAACCTTCACGATAGACATCAATTTTTGCACCCGATGTTGAAAGCGCTGTACCTGTTGTACCACCCCCATTTGAAAAATCGAGTATTGAGTATCGATAGATGCCTAGGAACTGACTGGCAATCGTTATTGTTTCAGGACCGTAAGATGAGGTATCGTCCACATCTAAGCTTACAAATGGCTCAACCGTTAAACTACCTTGATTATTAATTGGATAGTAAACATGAAAGCGACTAGCATCAGTATCAGGAGCATTATCAAAATCTGGCCCCGTCATATGACTATCCAGATCAGTCGGTGTTGCACCCCATGTTAAGACAATGGAAGTTCCTGTTGATGCTGGGAACATAGTACCGCTCTGATTTGCAATAGTAGTCGCTGCAACAACATAAACATTGATATAACCATTAGCGTAACCAGCTAACGAAAACTCTAGAGTATAATTTCCAGTATTCAATGTAGTGTTAATTGTATAATTACCACTCGCATCCACAGCACCTATTATATCTGGCACAGCAAATACATCACCCAATCTAACATTCATACCAGAACGGACTTTAATAACAGTATTAACTGAAATACTAGCCCCAATACCATTAGGATTATCATCAGCAGCAATACCTGTCCTCGCATCTACAATCGTACCACTGATATCACCAGTACCTACAAGAGTACTATCGACCATATTAACCATTTCAAGCACGTAATCTTCGTCTGAATAGACGGTTACATTTTCAAAAGTGACGTCTTTAAAGCTTGTAAGTGAGAAAACAAGGCTATATCCTTCTGCTGCATCAAGATCCGCAAAGGAATAATTACCACTCGCATCAGTTGTAGTAACACCCAGTTCAACACTACTTGAGTCTAATAATCTAACTGTCGCACTAGGAAGGTTTGTGCCAGCATCTCTCACATTACCAGTAAGCCCACCAATTCCTGACGGTACAAATGGCGGTGTATAATCATAGTAACCACTGCCTTCATCTGGCACGCAGCCAATAATGAGTATTAGAAACCCAAGTGATGTAATTATTCGTTTAAACATGATTTCTCCACAATACTGCAATGCTAAATAGCCTAAAAATAATAATATTTTCGACTAGGTACTTTCCGCTTCTACCTTGAAGCTCAAGCACATACATTAATACATCTTAATGTAGTGAATTTCCAATTTACTACAGCGTTCTTTAATTAAACTCTATGGTTCATAATCTATATAGAATATATTAATAATAGCACACTATAATATTCAGCTATTAAGCCTTTATTTATCTCGCCAAATACATACATGGAAAGCCTCTTTAAACGATAGTGCGTTATTAAAAAAAACACCAAATGTATTAGACTAAGTGTTTATTTATAGGCTTAGCAGGTCTTCATCGAATAACAGGTAACGAGTATTTAATACAATCAAATACCCCATAACAAAAAAGGCAGCCACATGGCTGCCTTTTTTGTTTTACAACTGAAAGCTATTTAACTAATAATTTATTAACTGTCTTAACAAACTCAGCCATATCATCAATAGCTGCTCCACCTGTTAATGCTGCCTGACCAAATAACACATGCGACCACTCTGCAAACTCTTCTGTTTCTAATTTGTCTTTTAATTGACTAACTAAAGCATGATCTGGGTTCAATTCTAAAATTGGCTGACTCACAGGTACACTCTGTCCCGCTGCCTGCAAAATCTGTTGCATTTGTGCCGTCATATCCTGATCATCAACAATTAAACACGAAGGTGAATCAGTTAAACGAGAGCTCATTCGAACATCTTTAACTTCAGCACCCAATATTTCTTTCATTTTCTCAACAACATCTTTGAAATCGCCTTGAGCTTTTTCATGTGCTTCTTTTTCTTCTTTAGTATCGGTGTCACCCAGGTCTAAATCACCACGCGTTACAGATACCATTGGTTTACCATCAAATTCTGTCAGATGAGAAACCAGCCATTCATCAACACGATCCGATAACAATAAGACTTCCAGCCCCTTGCTCTTTAACAACTCAAGATGAGGACTATTTTTAGCAGCTGCGTGATTTTCCGCCACAATGTAATAAATTTTATCCTGACCATCTTTCATGCGGTCAATATAATCAGCCAGTGTAACATTTTGCTCTTCTGTTCCTGTTTCAGTTGAACTGAAGCGCAACAGTGCAGCAACTTTATCTTTATTATTAAAGTCTTCGATTACACCTTCTTTTAATACCTGGCCAAATGTTTCCCAGAAGCCTTTGAATTCTTCTGCTTCGTTTTTAGCCATTTTTTCCAGCATGCCCAGTACTTTTTTAATTGATGCACCACGGATTTGATCAATGACTTTATTTTGCTGAAGAATTTCACGTGATACGTTTAATGGCAGGTCGTCGGAATCAATCACACCTCGAACAAAACGCAAGTAGTTTGGCATTAAATGTTCAGAGTCATCCATAATGAAAACGCGTTTCACATATAGTTTAATGCCTTTACGTTGCTCGCGATCCCATAAATCAAATGGTGCTTTTTTTGGAATATAAAGCAGCGAAGTATAATCCTGACTACCTTCTACTCGATTGTGCATCCATTTTAATGGCTCTTCAAAATCATGTGAAATGTGTTTGTAGAACTCTTTGTATTCTTCTTCTGTAATTTCAGACTTAGGGCGCGCCCACAATGCCGATGCACTGTTAACTGTTTCATCTGTTGGAATTTCTTTTTCTTCACCTTCAGCGGCTGGAGCCACGTCTTTTAGCATCACAATTGGCAAAGAAATATGATCTGAATATTTACGAATAATACTGCGTAGACGGAAACCATCAGCAAACTCTTTATCTTCATCACGCAAATGAAGAATTATGTCTGTACCGCGTGTTTCTTTTTCAATGTTTTCTATTGAGTAAGAGCCTTCACCATCAGATTCCCAACGATGACCATCTTCTTTAGCAGCACCTGCACGACGAGTCTCTACCGTAATTCTGTCAGCGACGATAAAACTTGAATAAAAACCAACACCGAACTGACCAATCATTTCAGCATCTTTCACTTGTTCAGTGCTCAATGCCTCCATGAACTTTTTAGTACCTGAATTAGCGATAGTACCAATATTAGAAATTAGCTCATCACGATCCATACCGATACCGTTATCAGAAATTGTTACGGTATTTGCTTCTGCATCAAAAGCCACACGAATTTTTAAATCGCCATCGCCTTCATATAATTCATCTTTTGCCAATGCTTCAAAGCGCAGTTTGTCACAAGCATCTGATGCATTAGACACCAGTTCTCGAACAAAAATTTCTTTGTTCGAATACATAGAATGGATCATTAATTTCAGTAATTGCTGTACTTCAGCCTGAAATTCCATGGTTTCTTTTTTTGCTTCTACGCTCATTTAATCAATCTCCAAAAATATTTAGCTCATATATGTGGGCAATCTTCTAAAAAACAAGCCCTTCGTGACATAATAATTGACGTTTAATATCGGTAAAATAACCAGTGGTAGCTCCTGCAAACCCTCCTATTCCTGCAGCGGATACAATGCGATGACAAGGAATAATCAATGGAACGGGATTAGCCCGACAGGCATTGCCAACGGCTCGAGGCGATGACGACAATATCGCTGCCACTTCACCATAAGTTTTAACTTCTCCAGCAGGTATACTACACATTTCCTGCCACACTTTCTGCTGGAACACTGTGCCTTTTGTAGACAACTTTATATCAAAGCAATATTGGGCATTCTTTGAATAACGCTCTATTTGTTCAATTACATTTAATGCATCTGGGTGATTTGAGGCTTTTAATTCAACATCTAATTTTAAATATTCAACAGTACACAATAAACCTTCTTGAAACTGCAAACCCAATCGTGAAAAGGGCGTTTCAATAATCGCATCAAATTTTAAACAATGATTATTCACTAATGCTTTGTTTACCTTCCAAAAGCCACAATTGCTGCAACTTCTGTCTTATATTAGCTTTGCGGCTTTTGCTCTCAGTAATCTTTAACAGATGTTGATAAAGCACTCTGGCATCACTTATTAACCCAGCTGACATCATAGACTCCGCTGCCCTATACAAAGCCGTTTGCGCCCATGGGTCGGATTGTTTTTCCAATATCATTTTTGCCGAGACAAGATATAAATGCGCTGAACGATCATATTTTTTTAATGAATGATATGACTCAGCCATCCAAAATTTTAACTCTCTATGTAACTCGATCTCAGGTGTTTTTTCTTGCAACAGTGCAAACAGTTCAATGGCTATCGCATGCTGATCAACTTTTTGTAAATCAAATACCACCTGCATTAAACGATTAAACCAATCATCATTTAATGTTTGAGTTGCTAATATTTTTTCTAATGCAAGCTTTGCTTGCTGATACTGTCCACCAAACACCAATACACGTGCTCGACGCATATCCCAGGCCAGCCTTTTTTTACCCTCTGGCGGCTCAGGTAAATATTTAAATAAATCCGCTGCACTTTTAATATTTCCTCGCGCTAATGCATTGTCTAACATTTGATAGCGAACCAGAACTGGCACTTGACGATTAGTTTGAAAATATTTAGAACCTAAAAATACCCTATCAATCAAAAGTGATTGTTTCTCGAGTTTTTTCATTAACAAAAATAACTGTTCGAGAGATACCTGACGTTTATTTTGGGTTGCTGCTTTTAAACCTAACATTGCAAAAAGAGATCTTGCTGCGACCGGGTCTTTTTCAAATCGATCAGAAGCTTTATCGAACCACGCATCATCATCACCAATCAGCAAATGCAGACTATTACCTAAGTCACCCGCATACTGCATGTATTTCTCCCATAACAAATCAGAAGAAATATTAATTAAGTCATTCTCAGCATCATTAACACCCGTGACTAAAACTTTTTCTAATGCGGTTATTTCTGCTGATTTGTTAGCACTGACTCCCGCAGCAATGAAAGCTAGAATCCAATATTGTCTGCGAGTATTGTTTTTGATATCAGAATTGTTAGACGATGCTTTTTCAACAGCCAAGGCATACACATATGTAGCTGACACATCACCCGCACGTAATCGTGTTAATGTTTTAAACGCCTGTAATTCATCGGCTGTTTCATTTACCAGTAAACGCATTGCTTGTGGATAACGTTTTGTCGCCAACAGAACCCTTGCTTGCAACAAACGCCACTGTTTTCCAGCAACGCCATAATCTTGCTGGTAACGAAGCATTGCTCGTTGTGCATCGTTCGCCTTATCTTCAGCCAAATAACTTCGAATAATTAATCGTCTTGCGGTTGCTATTTGTTCCGGTGTTAATTCAAGTTCTGACCATAGTAATTTACGTAGGTTTTCACGAACTGATAATGGCTTTGATATTTTCAACAAAGCTCTCGCTTTTAATAACGAAAACCAGGCTTCATGTTTTAAAAATACGGTATCGTTGTATGAAGAAATTTGAGCAACAATATCAGACCAGTGACTTAAGTCAGCCATTAACTGTAGACGTTTTTTTTCCCAGGTAAACCAAAGTTCAGATTCAATATCTTCTTTTGGCTGAAATTCATCAATTAAACGAATGGATAATTCAGGTGTCGCAAACTTTAACTTTAAAAATACATCAACTTTAACAACAGGAGATATTTGGTGTGCTGTTTCAACATCATCAGCACGACTAGGAAAGGATAAGATCAGAAAAAGAACATGTAGCGATAAAATCAATACGTATGATTTCTTAGGTAAAAAAAATGGACGACGGTTAAAAAACCAACGTCCATTTTTTTGAGTCTGTGATAGCACTGCGCAGATAGTCATCGAATTGTCGATAAGCTATCTGAAAAAACTGATTAACCCAGTTTTTCTTTGATACGTGCCGCCTTACCAGTAAGACCACGTAAGTAGTACAACTTAGCTTGACGAACCTTACCGCGACGCTTCACTTCAATGTCAGAAATGATATGACTGTAAGTTTGGAATACACGCTCAACACCTTCACCGTGAGAAATTTTACGAACTGTAAACGCAGAGTTTAAACCACGGTTACGAATTGCAATACAAACGCCTTCAAATGACTGAATACGCTCACGCTCGCCTTCTTTGATACGAAGCTTAACAATAACAGTGTCACCCGGTGAAAAAGCAGGGATCTCTTTAGTCATTTGTTCAGCATCGATTTGATCGATAATATTGGCCATTGCCTTAACTCCGAATAACGTGGCTTCGTCAGCCTGTTAATTTTAAATTTAAATTTCTTCAGATACGTTTTTCAACGTTATCCACTATGCTCTGCAATAAACTGATCGAGTAATTTCCGATCCGCATCACTTAGCTCTAATTCATTTAGCAAATCCGGTCTGCGTAACCAGGTACGACCTAAAGATTGCTGTCGCCGCCACTGTTCGATTTTTTTATGATTACCACTGGTTAAAACCGCTGGCACCTTTAAATCATCAATCAGTTCAGGCCTTGTATAATGCGGATGATCCAGTAACTGATTCATAAATGAATCTTGTTCGGCTGATTCTTCATCACCCAGAACACCTGGAATCATTCTAGCAATGGCATCTATCATCACCATTGCCGGTAGTTCACCACCGCTTAATACATAGTCGCCTAACGACCACTCTTCATCGACTTCTGTTTCGATGAAACGCTCATCGACACCTTCGTATCGACCTGCGATAAATATTAACTGCGAACATTTTGCCAGTTCTTTAACAGCAGCCTGATCTAATCGTTTGCCCTGAGGACTTAGATAAATAACCCGACCTGTTTCAGCATTAAATACCGTTTGCTGTTTGATGTCGCGAACCGTGTCTCTTAATGGTTCGACTTTCATCACCATCCCCGGGCCACCGCCGTAGGAACGATCATCGACCGTTTGATGACGGTCTTGAGTGTAATTTCTCGGGTTCCAGCAAGTCAGATTAATGATATCCTGACCAGCGGCTCTACCGACCACTCCCGAAGCAATTAAGCTATTAACCAACTCCGGAAATAAGGTCACAACATCAAAGCGCATGATCACACCACATGTTATGGCCTAAAACTCTGGATCCCAGTCAACCCTGATAACTTTTTCATCAAGATTCACTTCGAGTACCGTATGTCCCTGTGTAAATGGGATCAGTCTTTCCCGATCACCTTTTACAATCAGTACGTCATTGGCACCAGTTTCCATCATGTTATCCACTGTACCCAAATCAACATTATCTTGATTAAGTACTGCAAGCCCAATCAGGTCTTTCCAGTAATATTCATTCTCAGCCAATTTTTCCAGCTGATCATTGGTTATGGCGATTTCAGATCCGATCATTAACATTGCCTGATCACGATCGTCACAACCTTCAATTTTTACGACGACACCCTTGCCTTGCTTGCGCCCCTGAATAAACTCAAGTGGACGCCACTGACCTTTTTCTTTCAAAAAGTAGTGTTTGTAGTCAAGTATGCCTTCGCGAGGCTCGGTGTCAGAGAAGAGTTTTACCCAACCCTTTACACCGTAAACCCCTGAGATTTTTCCCAGCACCAGCATTTCGCCAGTAGGCTGTTCGCTATTTTGCATTAGAGCAAGCGATTGAAATGAATCTCAAGAAAAACGCCGTAGTACGTAGACTACGCAGCGGTTTTCTTAGCTTCTTTAACCAGACTCATAACACGATCTGACTTTTCAGCACCTTTAGATACCCAAAAATCGATACGGTCTAGATCAAGACGTAAACGCTCTTCACCACCACGAGCACGTGGATTGAAGAAACCAATACGCTCAATATAACTACCCGCGTCGCGAGCATTACGAGAGTCTGTTACAACTACTTGATAAAATGGTCGCTTTTTAGCGCCACCTCTAGATAAACGGATCTTTACCATTAGTAAATTCTCAAATTATTCATTGATTGAACCCAAGCAATAACAAAAGCACAAGGCTCGGGATCGAGTAAACGCGGCATTTTACGCGCTTTTGACCAAAAGTGAAACGTTAATTCACTCTTTAGGGCTAATTTTTACATTTTGAGCAGAAAAAACATTAGAAACATCTAATGCAGACCAGAAAATACCGCCTTGCGAAGCAAAGATTATATAACGACGGCACTCAATAGTACTTAGCTGCCGTTAAAGTCAAAAGACAAAACCTACCGCAGAGGCGCAGAGAGCGCAGAGAAATCTTTTATATATCTATAACTTATTTAGGGAAAGTAATGTGAATAGGCTGTTTCAGGATAAAGACTAGCTCTATATTTTTCTTTGTTTTTCCTCTGCGCTCTCCGCGTCTCTGCGGTGAAATCTTTTGATTTTCACGACCGCTTCAGGATGATTTGTGACATTCGAGTTTTCATGTCATTTTGGAATGTTTTAATGATAGAGTCAGGTCTAATCGACACTAATACGATTAATATTATTTTTATTCTAAAGAGCAGTTCCTTTGCCTTTAGTTGCTCAAACACTGCTGTTATTAATTAGGCAATTGCTCTAGCAGCGTATACATGCTCCATTAATGCGTCA
>JAUVDT010000026.1 GCA_030595185.1 Gammaproteobacteria bacterium | reverse complement strand
CAATATTAAATAATTTTTGAAAGCTTATAATTAAATAAAAATTTAGGTGACTATTTAATTATGAATGCAAATGAAGTAAGACATAAGTTACTTAATGAGGGCTTATCTAAAGAGGGTTTGAACCCAGACCCTTTCGTTCAGTTTGAAAATTGGTATCAATTAACATTAAAAACAGATATTCCAGAACCTACAGCAATGAGTTTAGCAACTGTTGATGTGGAGGGGCAGCCCTGGCAGAGAATGGTGTTATTGAAAACATTTGATAAAAATGGTTTTGTCTTTTTTACCAATTATTCCAGTCGAAAAGCATTTCATATTGCTACAAACCCAAAAGTAAGTTTGCTATTTCCCTGGCACGCGCTAGGGCGTCAAATTAAAATTACAGGCGTAGCTGAAAAAATATCGACTGCAGACTCACTAAAGTATTTTTTATCGCGCCCTAGGGGTAGTCAAATTGGTGCCTGGGCATCACATCAAAGTCAGGTTGTTTCAACAAGAGCGATGCTTGACACTATGTATCAGCAAATAAAAGATAAATACGCTAATGGTGAGGTGCCATTGCCTTCCTTTTGGGGTGGCTACCGTGTTGTGCCAGGCAGTTTTGAGTTTTGGCAGGCACGTGAGAGTCGTCTGCATGACCAGTTCCTATGTGAGAAAAATGAGCAGGGTATTTGGGATTATCAACGTTTAGCACCTTGAGCGATTCGTAATTAGGTAAATACAGGCTATATATAAAAGATACGTTTTAAACATACTCGGGGAAATATTATTATGAGCGAAGAAGCTAATTGTGAAGCGGTAATTGATTCGGTATTAGGTCGAGAACTAGAGAAAGGCCAATGTCTTGTACTGGCTGGTGCAATGAAGGTTAAGCATTTAACTGATGGTGAATACCTTGTTAAAGAAGGCGATGCGGATAATCATTTGTTTATCTTAACAGCAGGTAAGCTGGTAGTGAGTAGTTTGACCGATGGAGAGGAAACCGATGTTTATAAAATGAAAGTAGGTGAATGCGCTGGTACTCGTGCTTTTGTTGACAGGGCTTCCCGACAAGCTAGTTTACGGGCTGATGGTAGTGCGACTATATATACACTTGACCCTAATGATTTTGAAGACCTGTTAACTGAACACGCAGATGTGGTTTATAAAGTGATGCGTGGTTTGTTTAGATTGACACACATGAACCTTATGCGCATGAATACAGAAACTCAGGAGCTATCAAACTATATTAATAAAACCGGTGGCCGGTATTAATTGGTAATAGATGTTCTTAATTAAAACGTGATTTAAAAAAATCTAGAAAAGCACGTACTTTAGCCGGCTGATGCTTACGGTTTGAGTGCAGTGCAAAAACACGGTTTATGAATAAGTTTTTAACATCCACTTCAAATTGCGGCATGATATTTATTAATTGACCTTGTTTAATTAAATCGTTAATAAACATATCGGGTAATACGGTGATACCGATGTGTTGTAATGTGGCTGATAACATAACGGTATCAATATTCGATTTAAAAGAGCCTGTAATGTTTACCTGCTGTGTTCCATTACCATCTGTTAATAATAATTGGTTGTAATTTTCATACACAATGAAGTTATGGTTTTGTAAATCAGTTGCCGTTTTTGGGGTACCGTAATTTTCTAAATATGAGGGCGTGGCGCACATAATCATGCCTACCTTGCCAAAAGTCGTTGCAATATATGAACTGTCAGTTAATTCTCCAATACGTATAACCAGATCTAGCTGATCTTCGACGATATCTTGTAGTTTGTCGTTGCATTCAATGTCTAGCTTAATATCAGGATAAGTTTGCAAAAATTCTGATAAATAGGGGCAGATTTTCGTTTCTGTAAAATTATAGGGCGCACCTATTTTCAGTAAACCTGATGGTGTGTCTTTGAAGCCATTGACGGACTGACTGGCTTCGATGACATCTTTTTGAATTTGCCGGGCTTTTGAATAATAAACATGACCCGCTTCTGTCAGGCTCAGACGCCGTGTGGTTCGTTGCAGTAAGCGTATGCCCAAGTATTCTTCTAATGAGCTGACATGGCGTGATACGGAGGGCTGTGACAGGCTTAATCTTCTCGCGCTTTCCGAAAAGCTACCGCTATCCGCAACAGAAATAAACACATCAATTGAGCCTAATAATTGGCTGCTTTCCATCTAAATGCCTCTTTATTTATTCATTTAACGAATAAATCCTATACTAATTTAGGTTATTATCAAAGTTAATGTTTTGAATAATAATGAAGATCTTTAAAATGGATAACAAGGAATGGACATGAATTATTTTGATGTGAAGGATAAAGTTGCATTAGTAACGGGCTCTAATCGTGGTATAGGAGAGGCTTTTGTAAAGGTATTGGCAAACTCTGGCGCTAAAAAGATATATGCCGCAGCTAGAGATTTAGATAACCTAAAACCGTTAATTGCACAGTACCCTGATATTATTGAAGCTGTTTTATTAGATGTTACCAACACTGAACACGTACAGGCATTATGCAAACAAATTGGGCAATTGGACTTGTTGATTAATAATGCCGGTATTGCTAATGCTTGTCATTCAACGGCTGAAAATGCATTAGAAATAGCAAAGACAGAAATGGAAACGAACTTCTTTGGCCCACTTCAAGTGACATTGGCGTTATTACCTTTGTTAAAACAGTCTAAACAAGCAGCCATTGTTAATATTTCTTCTATTGCGGGTATTAGTAACTTTCCGGCTTTGGGCACTTATTCAGCAAGTAAAGCGGCTGTTCATTCTTTTACCCAGGGTTTAAGAGCTGAATTGGTGAATGAAGCAATCCAGGTTGTAGGTGTTTATCCAGGACCAATTGATACACGCATGGCTGAAGGCATGGAAATGGATAAGCCAAAACCAGAACAGGTTGCTAGAAAGACATTTGAAGCACTGGCAGAAGGTAGAGTAGATGTTCTACCCGATGATTTTTCAGAGCAGATGTATGCAGCTTATTTGCAGCACCCTCATCAGCTTGAAAAGGCGTTTGCTGAAATGATGTGAGTTGTGAATAAAGTGTGATGATTAAAAAAGGCTTTCAAAATGAAAGCCTTTTTTATAACTTTAATAAGTTATGTGTTACTGAACTGAACCTACACTCCGTATCCAGGGCGATGTGTCTACCTTGTCCTGAATGCTCGTTAGAGCTTCTTTTGCTGCTGCTAAAGTAGAGTATGTTCCAAAGAGTAGAACATTCCATGTTTTATCATCAACAGTTACTTGTGCCGTTAAGTCATTAGATAAATCATATTTAGTAGCAAAAGCATTCAGGTTTTCAATAGTGCTAGATGCAACGACTTGTACAGTAAAATAATCAGCGGGAATTTCGCTAAGGTTAGTTGAGCTAACTTCAGTCATTGTATCCATTGCTGCAGGCTCTGATGTTGAGTCGAGCATCGCCATTTCATCTGATGATGTATTTTCCATTGGCGGTGTTATATTGTTCATGTCTTCTACTGGTGGTTCAGTGAATGTTGGCTCTTCAGTTGGAGCCGCAATACCCGATGATTCAACCGTTGTTGATTGATCATTAGATGCTTCCATACTTGGCGGGGCATTGTAGTTATTATTTGCAACGACCACTGGTTCATTAGAATATATTTCAGCAGCAGGTTTTGGTTTAGCAGCACATGCAAATAGTGTAAGGCTTATTAGTGCTAATATTATTTTTGGCAATATCTGGTTGTTATTCTGGGTTTTCAAAATATGATCCTCGAAAAAATTTTCTTAAGTGTAACCTATGTCGCAGTGATCTAAAAATATAAAATCAATAGAATAGTGAGGTAACAGCGATCTTTTGATCAAAATTAATGTTATTGAGAGGGTCTCTTTTCTAACATTCGATAATAATGTTTTATCCAAATGGGTGATGCAATCGTTGTATAGGCAATGACAAGAATAATGCCAGCGTAAACTGTATCGTTAAGAATGCCGTTAGAACGGCCAATTTCAGCGAATATTAAGCCTATTTCACCTCTTGGAACCATCGACATACCGATTGCAAATCGAACGCTATTTTTTTCATTAATGAGAAATGCGCCTAGCATTTTACCGGCGATGATGATGACTAATGTCGTCAGTGAGAAAATCCAGATGAATACCCCCCCCCCAGTCAACAGCGCCCAGGTCGAGTGATAAACCAACCATGACAAAAAATATAGGAGTGAATCGTTGTATGATTGGTTTCATTTGCTAGAGAGAAAGTGTGTTTTAGAAAAAAGGAATATGCTGAACTGGTTCCGGGCTGATCATTATCAACTTAAAACATCTTCTCTTATGCCGTTATTGATGAAGGCCGACTTGAAGAAGTGATAATTTACTTAGTTGACCTTTTTATTTATCAAAGTACCAAAATTTCTATTGGTTTTATTCATTCAAATTCCTTATTAGGTGTACCTAAGTCCCCCTGCAAACTGTAAAAAGTCTTCTATAATCAATCAAATAGTGTATTTTTTATGTATGAATATAACCCAAATGAGACATTGATATGATTGGATGTAATAAAAGTGTTCATAAAAGTCAGCGATTAGTGATTTTCGTACTTTTGTTTATGGTTTTATTATCAAATCATTGTTTGGCAACAGAAAGAAGTAATCAGAGAGATGGTAAGGATGGTAATGCTATTAGTTTAGGTTTTTTTCCTATCATAAGTACTGTTGCGTTATATAAACGTTTTGGCCCATTAGCTCAATATTTATCAACAGAACTAAATCGGCCAGTACAATTAAAAACAGCAAAGAACTTTCCCACCTTTTTTAAGCGTACATCGAAAAGAGCTTATGACATAGTGGTAACTGCTCCACATTTTGCGGTGAAAGCGTCCGACTCAACTTTATATAAAATTAGAGCAACATTAACATCAGATGTGCAGCAGTTGATTATTACAAATACAAATAGTTCTCTAACGTCTATTGAACAATTATCTGGACAAATTGTAGCGACACCCCCTAAAAAAGCATTAATGACAAAAATGGGTAAAGACTTATTCAATCAAATAGGTTTAAAAGGAGATAAAAAGCCAATTTATAAAGCTTTTAATAGCCATAATGCTGCAAATGAAGCTGTTATAGCGGGCAAAGTTGCCGCTGCTATTGCATCCAGTAATATTGTGAAAAAAGAAATGAAACAAGGTAATCCTATAAAAATAATTGGTAGAGGATTAAAGTTCCCAAATATGGCAACACTGATTGCATCAGATATCGACAAAGAATTAAGTAACAGCATTATTAAGTCTTTAGTTAATATGAAGAATACAGAAAAGGGTCGTGCTGTTCTAAAACAAATAGGTTTTCCAGGATATCGTACAATAAATGCATCTGAGTACGAAATTGTTCGGCCTTATTTGAAAAATAAAAAATAATGCCTTTAGGATATTAAACTCTTTTTATGAAGCTCAGACTCTCCTCTAAACTTATTCTTAGTATTGTATTGATTGAAGTGCTTATGCTCTCTGTTCTGGTTTGGAATAGTGTCAGGCTTATTAGTACTAGTCATGCTGAAGTTTTAATTTTTAACTTAACATCAGAATCTGATTTGCTTGCAAATTTACTGGCACCTGGGTTAGCAGTGAATGATCGTGCAATTATTTTAGATGCGCTCTCATTAATGAAGAAAAATAAAAACATAGTCTATGCCGAAGTATCAGATATTGATGGTAATAGAATGGCTTCATTTGGAGTTATTCCAAAATCAATAGATTTTGATGAAACACTTAATGATGCTCGTGATAATGGTGTATTTGATGTTTATAAACCGATCGAACTTTACCAACAAACTTTAGGTTCTCTTACATTTGGCTACTCGGTTGAATATGTAGAAAAGCTCATTGATAAAACGCGTTTACAAAATACCTTAATTGCTAGTCTTGAGCTGATATTGTCAGTCCTGGTAACATTAATAGTGGGATATTTTTTAACGCGTAATTTGAGAAAGTTGGAGCTTGGAGCAAAAGCACTTACCAGAGGAGAGTTAGATCATCGAATTGATCTACACAGTCAGGATGAAATTGGTGATTTAGCACGGTCTTTTAATCAGCTTTCTACCCACTTAGAAGAGACACAGTTTGAACTGTATGAAGAGCATGATGCCTTAGAAAAACAAACTAAACAACTGGGTGGTTTGTTAAATGGTATTAACGCTATTATTTTAGAGGCAGAGACAGATACCCTTCATTTTACTTATGTTAGTTCAGAAGCAGAAACTCTTTTGGGTTACCCCATTTCAGTTTGGTCTGAAAAAGATTTTCTAATCAATAATATTTATCCAGAAGATCTCGAAAGATTTCAGCAGGAATATGCTGAAGCGAGTCGAGCTCCTGGAACCTTTACTATTGATTTTAGGTTTATTCATCAAGATGGCAGCTTAATTGAAATAAGAGATATCAGTACTTTTGATATTGATGATACGGGTGATCTTATTTGCAGGAGTATTTTTCTTGATATTACGGATCAGAAAAAAAATGAACAAAGAATCGTATATTTGGCAAATCATGATGTATTAACTGGCTTATATAACCGTCATCGCTTTCAGCAAGAGTTAGAAAAAATAGTTGAGTATGGACATCGTTATGAACAATCAGGCGCGTTAGTATTTATTGATCTTGATCAGTTTAAATATATTAATGACACGATGGGGCATCAGACTGGAGATGAGTTTTTAATTCGAATTGCTGAATCATTATCATCAAGTTTAAGGGTAGTCGATGTGTTAGGTCGACTAGGTGGAGATGAGTTTGGAATAATATTACCTAACACTAGTAAAGATCAGGTTGAAATAATTATTAAAAAGCTAATGCAAGGGCTATTAGCGAGCAGTGAATCTTATAAAAGTGATGAAATGTCTGTGACCGCAAGTTTTGGTGTTGTTATTTTTCCAGAGCAAGGAGTTGTTCCTGGTAACTTATTAGCAAAGGCTGATGCAGCTATGTACACAGCAAAAGATAAAGGCCGTAATACCTGTCATTTTTATGATGATAGCGATAAACAACTAAAACAAATGCATGAAAAACTTGAATGGGAGCAAAAAATAAGAGTAGCCTTAGAGGAAGACTTATTTGTATTACATTATCAGCCTATTTTTGATTTAGTGAGTAGAAAGGTTATTCATTATGAAGTCTTACTGCGTTTGCAAGACGGTGAAAGTAAATTAATTGCACCAGGGGCTTTTCTTGGTATAGCAGAACGGTTTGGAATGATTCGGGATATTGATCGTTGGGTTTTGAAAAAGTCTATTCAAGCACAAGCAAAAAGTATGAAAGAGGGAAAACCCGTTAGTTTAGCAATAAATATTTCAGGTAGACACTTTGGTGATTTCCAGGTGCTGGACTGGATTAAATCTTATATTAAAGAAACAGGTGCCGATGCGTCTAGATTGATTTTTGAAATTACTGAAACAGCTGCTGTAGAAAATATTGCACAGGCTCGACTTTTTACAGATGCCTTACATGATTTAGGCTGCAGAATTGCATTGGATGATTTTGGTATTGGTTTCTCATCATTCCATTATCTAAAACATTTGCCAGTTGATATCGTTAAGCTTGACGGTAGTTTTGTGCGTAATCTTGGATACGATGAATTCGATAAAGTGTTTGTTAAATCAATGAGCGATATGGCAAAGAGCTTGAATATAAAAAGTATTGCTGAGTTTGTTGAACGTGAAGAGACTATTGATATTTTAAAAGAGCTTGGTGTTGATATGGGGCAGGGTTATCACTTTGCACGTCCATCGGCTGATTTTTATATGCTGGACAGTGCTACTTAACTAATTCCAGCTTTTTTGTTTAAAAAATCAATTATTTCTGCCTGGTTTCCCTGGAAAATAACTCTATCTGTTTTCTTTGTTAGTTGGTAATCATACATAGGGTCGTAATAGTCTACCAATAAACGCTTGATCCACTCCTTATGAAGCGTTGAATCATTATTGTTAATTTGCTCCTGAATAGCATTTCTCATAATCTGATCTAATACTTTAAATCGTTCACCACCAAGACGTTTTTGTACTTTAAAAAGCGCTGTTGTTAATTGTTCTGACCATTTATTAAACCCGGCAGAAGCACCAGTAGAATTGATATATTGCTCTAGTGAGTGAGTGATATATTCATCAAAAATTATTTCAACCCGGTCTTCAACAGACTCCTCAAGTAGAATAAGCGGAGATTGTTTCATTTTGGCATGAAGGCTTATTGGAATATTACGTGAGCCGATGTTTGGGGCTTCATCTTCAAACAGAATATGAGTAATATCTGCATCAACAAGCTTTAATAATTCTATTGAAAGTTGATTTTCAATATCAATTTGAGATGGTTGTGGACTAACGTGATTGCCAAAAACGGAGCCGCGATGATTAAATATACCTTCAAGGTCAATTTGTGCGGTTAGTTTATTGAGCAGTATCGTCTTACCTGTACCGGTTCGGCCACCTAATATGATCGGTTGAATAATTTCGATATTTTTTTCAAGCTCATCTATAAGAAATCGGCGCAGCGCTTTGTAACCACCTTTTACTCTTGGAAAAATAATGCCCGTTTTTTCATAAATCCATTGTTGAGTAATCTTTGAGCGTAATCCACCTCGAAAGCAATAGAGCACGCCTTGTGGATTTGTTTTAACAAAATCAGACCAGACAGTTACACGTTGTTCTTTAGTGTCTCCAGAAACTAACTGATGACCTAACTCGATAGCTTTATCCTGACCTTTTTGTTTATAACACAAGCCAACGGCTTCGCGTTCGTCATCGCTCATTAATGGAAGATTTAGTGTGTGTGGAAATGCGCCTTGAGAAAATTCGACAGGGGCACGGACATCCATCATTTCTATTTCTTTGAGAAAGATATTTTTGTAATCATCAATCTGAGGTAATTCAGTCATTTTAAGTTAATACACTTCAATCAGTTTTGTATTGTTATTGTTTGTTAATTCACCGATGCAATTCAATTCAAGTCCTTGGGTCTTTGCAAGCTCATGAAATGACTCAATACCTTCTTCTTTAACAGCAATTAAAAGCCCGCCAGATGTTTGAGGGTCGCAAAGAATTTGTTGTTGCATTGCTGTCATTGTACCAATCTTATCACCATAACTATCAAAGTTACGTTGGGCGCCGCCAGGTGAACAACCTTTATCAACATAGTATTCTATATCTTGTAATTTGGGTACTGCTTGATAGTTAATGCGAGCCTGTACTTGGCTGCCTTCACAAATCTCTGTTAGGTGACCCAGTAAACCAAAGCCAGTGACATCGGTCATTGCAGTAATCGCATCGAGTTGTGAAAATGCAGCACCTGGTTTATTTAATATACGCATTGTTTCAGAAGCAAGTTGTGCGTGTTCAGATTTAAGTATCTTCTTTTTAAGTGCAGTTGTTAATATGCCAATGCCAATTGGTTTTGTTAAAAATAGCTTTGATCCTGCGGTTGCCTGATCATTTCGTTTTAAATATTTATTTTCTATCTGGCCAGTTACCGCCAAGCCAAAGATAGGTTCAGGTGAGTCGATAGAATGCCCACCAGCAAGTGGTATGCCAGCTAATTTACAGGCATGTCGACCACCGTCGATGACCTGACTGGCAATGTCTGGCCCAAGTTTGTCTATCGGCCAACCAAAAATGGCGATGGCCATAAGTGGTTTTCCACCCATCGCATAGATGTCACTGATGGCATTTGTTGCTGCAATTTGACCAAACTCAAAAGCATCATCAACAATCGGCATAAAAAAGTCTGTGGTACTAATAACGGATGTTCCATCACCAAGATCGTAAACGGCAGCATCGTCTTTTGTCTGGTTGCCTACTAATAAACGTGGGTCATTTAATAGCTCTTGATTGGTCTGCAGAATTTCATCGAGTAATTTAGGTGATATTTTGCAACCACAACCTGAACCATGACTGTATTCTGTCATTTTTATTTTGCCCACATTTATATCCTTTTCGTTATTTATCGTCATTGAAATGTGATTTATAGTTGTATTCTAAAAAGCGTATTATACAACCAAAAATTGATCCTGTATGCTGTGCTTAAATATGATGAGTTCATCATATTATTGTTTAATTTAGTTGCCTGTGAAAAGTAATATTGTTTAATGAATAATGAGTATTTGGAATGTTTAAGCTAATATAATATGAGATTATTCTATTTTTTCTTAGGTTGGTTTTTCTTCGCTATTGGTTTGATCGGCGTTATTCTACCTGTTTTACCGACGACTCCCTTTATGTTGTTAGCGCTATGGGGTTTTTCTAAAAGTTCAGAGAGGTTTCATCGCTGGTTGTATCAACATCGATTCTTTGGACCCGCTCTACAGCAGTGGGATCAGTACAGAGTGATTCCATTAGCGGCTAAAATAATCTCAGTGACAATGATGCTGATTAGTTTTACTTACTTAACCTTTTTTCAAAAGTTGTCCGTTGAGTTTTTGATACCGACTGGATTGCTTATGCTGTATGGCATGTGGTTTATTCTTACTAAACCATCTACACCTAAAACTTAGTTAACACTAATGTAGTTTGATAATAACGATTTGATTTCAGTCATATTCGCTTGAGTAATCCAATATAAGAATGGTTTTGAGCTAATTGTCCGTTTATTTATTTTTTTGGTGAATAGCGGTTTATTGAATGACTCTGGGTGACGCTTTTCATATGCAGCATTTGCCTGATGAATCATTTTAGAATATGAGGACTGATCCATGTCTTCAGAGAAAGAACTCGATACTACTTTTTTTTGTTTCACAGGTCTTAATTTGGGTGTGCTGCACATAATTCACCTCATATTCATACTATGGCAATTTAAGTCATAGTTATTGTTTAGTCTCGTAATTTCACTAAAAGTTCGTTCTTAAAATACATTTAGTTACCGTAAATCCTCTGATTTGTTTAAATATAGTACGCTTAGCTGATGAAGCGTAAATAATTACCATTATTTACGCGTGGTTAATTTACATATTGAAGAACTGAACTACACTTATTGCATAAATTAAGCGTTAAATATTATGTATTTGTCTTTTATTAGGTGAGTTCAAAATGAAGAAAAACCTTCCTATTAATGATCATGAAAATGATTATTCTACGGGTATCCATATCGTATCAAGTACCGATAATAAAGGTATTATCAGGTCTTGTAATAGCGATTTTATTGAAATTAGTGGTTTTTCAGAAGAAGAGTTATTGGGTAAGAATCATAATATAGTCCGACATCCTGATATGCCTGAAGCAGCTTTTGCTGATTTATGGGACAACCTAAAACAAAAAAAAGCATGGACGGGGATTGTTAAAAATCGTTCAAAGAATGGTGATTATTATTGGGTAGATGCCTATATCACACCGATAGTTGAAGGTGATGAGGTTATTGGTTATCAATCAGTGCGAGTTAAACCGGATAAGTTATTTGTTGAACGTGCAGAGGCTTTATACAAGCAATTAAATAAGGGGACTTCTCTTTTTCAGAGCCTTAAAAGAAAGTTGAAATTTGGCCTAATGGGCAAAATCTATGCAGGATTTCTAATTGCATTAATTCCCCTAATTATTCTGATAACTCAAAGTGGCTCAATATTGGCATTAGCTGCTTTATTAACGACAGCTGTAATCGGATTGGTATTGGCTAAACTGATTGCTAGGCCATGGCAAAAAGCGGCGAAAGAGTCGACTCAGTTATTTTCTAATGCTGTTGCACAACACGTGTTTACTGGTCGATCTGATGAATTAGGACAATTACAGTTGGCTATTCATGCGCAAGAGTCGAGCTTGAGGGTAATTATTTGGTCCATTGATGACGCAGTTAGTAAATTAGACGGTATTTCCCAGACAACCGCTAATGTGGTTGATCAAACGAATGCTGGCATTATCCAACAACAGGCTGAGATCGAACAAGTGGCGACTGCCATGAATGAAATGACAGCAACGGTACATGAAGTGGCGACCAATGCCGGTGATGCCTCAACAGCGACTAATGAGGCGCGAGATTTAGCCCATAATGGGGCATTAATTGCTACGGAATCCATTACCTCGATTATGAGTATGGTAAGCGATGCTGAGCAAGCTGCTGGTGTTATAGATAATCTTGCTTCACAAACGGAGAATATAGGTTCTGTTTTGGATGTAATACGAGGTATTGCGGAACAAACTAACTTATTAGCATTGAATGCAGCTATAGAGGCAGCGAGAGCAGGAGAGCAGGGCCGAGGTTTTGCTGTTGTTGCTGATGAAGTAAGGACATTAGCTAGTCGAACGCACGAATCGACTCAGGAAATACAGGAGATGATTGAGAGTCTGCAGGTAGAGGCTAAAAAGGCCGTTGATGTGATGTTAAAAGCTCAAAACAGTGCTGAAACGAATATGGATGCTATTGAAAATATGGCTGAAAATTTAGCAGAAATCAGTGGTGCGGTACAAACTATTAATGCAATGAACATACAAATAGCAACTGCTGCAGAAGAACAAAGCGCTGTGTCAGAAGAGATTAATAGAAATATTGTTAATATTAGTGAGGTTTCTGAACAGACAAGATCAACATCTGCTGAAACTGCGGAGGAAGCATCTCACTTATTACAGGAATCTGAGAGTTTAAGAGTAATGGTTAAGCAGTTTTTTTCTAAGCGGTAAATCTGTACACAATCAATTATAATTAGCATTATTTTTTCTTAATTGAATGGCGACTATGTTCAAAGATATTGATGCATTAGAAAGTTTTGTTAAAAAAGCAGTAGGTTATCTAATTTTTAAAAATGCAGGTGGATATTGTTGCGCTTTTCAGTCGGAAGAAATATTTATCAATAGCTTGCAGCCCCGTTCAGTAATTACGGCAGTAAATGAACCACTATTCAATGAATGGAAAAGCTGGGTTCAAAATGCGCAGGGATAATGAACGGTATTGGGAAACGAAATCGTTGTCTGAATTGAGCCAGGATGAGTGGGAATCATTATGTGATGGTTGTGGTCAATGTTGCCTGATAAAACTTGAGGATGAAGAAACTGGTGAGGTTTATCGTACGAATGTTAGTTGCCAGTTACTGGATTTAGATTCATGTCGTTGCAAGGATTATTCGCATCGGCTTGAGAAAGTGCCGGAATGCGTTCAAGTAAGTTTAGAAAAGGAAGAACAGTTTGAGTGGATGCCAGAGACCTGTGCATACCGACTCCTGTATGAAGGTAAGCCCTTGTTCGACTGGCATCCGCTTTTAAATGTGGATAAAGTAACTAACATTCCTGTTTCCGTAAAGCATATTGCGATATCTGAAGAATACATACACCCTAGTCAATATGAAGATCATATTGCAGAATTAATAAAGTGACTGTGAAAAAGTTAAAAAACAAACTATTATTAAAGCTGAATGTTTGAGCGTATGAGATTAAAAAATATGAAAATAAAAATTATAACTTTGTTAATTACTTGTTTTATAAGTGGTTTTCTTAATGTAGCGCAAGCAGCACAAGAAGAAGTCCATGTTATAGAGCAGCAATTATATAAAGTACCTTTGGCTAAAGGAGTAAAACCAAATGATGCTATCGATGCGTTAAAGTCAAAAGCGGTTGATTTAAATATGAAGCTGGTTTCGCACCAGCCATTATCAGCGGAATTAAGAGCCAGGGGTGTTAAATCACGAAGAATCGAAATTTTCCAATTTTGTAACCCTTACGATGCAAGGGTAATGGTAAATTACAACCCTATTTTTGCAGCTTACATGCCGTGTAAAATTGCATTGGTTGAAGATGAAAATAAACAGCATTGGTTATTGATGATTAGTTTAGACGTCGTTATTAATAAAAGTCCTTTACCGTTGGTTGTTAAAAAGACAGCAGAGCGTGTGAATAATACACTGAAGAAAATATTGAGAGCAGGGGCTTCTGGTCAGTTCTAATATCGACCACAGAGTATGAACGAAAAAGGCATATAACGCTGTTATGTGCCTTTTTTACGTGTGTTTAAATGTGCAGGTAATTATCTAAAAAGCTGACACCGTAATAACTGTTTTGGCTATTATCCTCATCGTGATAACAAATTCTCCCACTGGCTTTATGCGAAAGTTTTTCATCAATATAAAGATGTACATTAACCTTTTCGTCAATATCAAAATGTTCATTACAGCTAAAGCGAATACCACCACGGCTTAAGTTTTGAATAGGGTAATGAGCGTTATGAATAGATGGATTGAAATCAGCATCTCTACCAATAACCAAATAGGTATTGTTTATCTTTAGTCGTTGTTCTGAACGTTTCACGTTACAAATAGTCCTATAAAAGTGAATTTTATTTATATAGTATAGATCAATATTTGATCATTTTTTTAAACAGGAATTTTATGTTGAGTTATAGACTGGCTTCTGAAGAAGACATTAAAAGCATTGTCGATTTAGTTGAATCGGCCTATCGAGGCGAGAGTAGTCGCTTAGGCTGGACAACAGAAGCTGATTTCATTGATGGCCAGAGAACAGATGCTCAAGAAGTAATCGAGATATTAGAAAAGGATAATCAGGTACTTATTTTAGGGGAAGAAGATGGACAGATATTTGCATCGGTACAACTCAATAAGTCATCTGATCATGCTTATTTGGGTATGTTTGCCGTGGCCCCGACTATGCAAGGAAAGGGTATCGGTTTGTCATTACTTAAGTACGCAGAAGAGTTTGTGCAGAAAGAGTGGAGTAGTCAGGGGTTGCGCATGTCTGTGATTAGTATTCGAGAGGAATTAATCGCCTGGTATGCTCGACATGGATATGTGAAAACAGGACAAATTACTAGCTTCCCGTATGAAGAACCTCGATATGGAATTCCAAATAGAGATGACTTAGTACTTGAGCGAATGGAAAAAATATTCGCATAAAAATAGCAGTGTTTAAACCATAGATGTAGGTTATTAAGAGTAAACATGAATAAAAGACGTTTAAAAATATTATTAGTATTTTCAGTTGTTGTGATAGCTGCTTATTATTTGTTTTTTGCAGTACACACATACCTTGGTAAGCAGGCTTTAGAGGCGACAGGTTTACAAAGCACTGAGTTATCGGAGGCTTTAAGGCAGGCAGAACAAAGCGATAGATATATACTCGCAGATATGTCGGCTATTTGGTGTCCTACATGTCGGAAGTTAGATCAAAAAATATTTTCTAATGAAAAAGTGAAGCAAGTTCTTTTAACAAACTATATTTTTACACGACTGGAATATGAGAGTGAAGAAGGTAAAGCCTTTATGAAAAGGCATGGTATAAAAGCCTTTCCCACTTTATTGATCTTAGATAAAGATGAGAAAAAACTATTACAGTTACCGCTGACTTTCGATCCCGAACTATTTATCAATTATTTGATTGATTTTATAGAAATGAAAAGTCTTAGATAGACTTGTTAAAAGCAGTTTGAGCGACTATTAATTAATATAAACAATAAATGAGAGTTCAAACATGCATTACGATGTAACCGATGCCATTATATCGCCACTTGGCAGCCTTGATATTCTTTCAAAAATAGAAGTGAATAAACTACTTGATACCAGTCAAAGTGGTTTGTACACGCTATTTCGAAATTGCTCTTTGGCCGTGTTAAATAGCGGTAGTACCCTGGACGATGGTAAAAAACTTCTCGAACGTTATCATGACTTTGAGATCAAAGTCATTCAACAAGAGAGAGGGATTAAACTAGAATTAATTGCGGCACCGTCTCATGCTTTTGTCGATGGAGAAATCATTAAAGGCATTAATGAGCATTTATTTTCAGTTTTACGGGATGTTATTTTTGTTAATGATGAAGTTAATGCAAGTCATATATTTGATTTAGAAACCACAGAAGGCATTAGTAATGCTGTGTTTCATATTTTACGTAATGCTAAAATTCTAAAAGCATCAAAATATCCAAATTTGGTTGTTTGCTGGGGCGGGCATTCTATTAGCCGGCTTGAGTATGACTATTCCAAAGAAGTTGGTTATCAAATGGGGTTGCGAGCTTTAAATATTTGTACAGGTTGTGGCCCGGGTGCAATGAAAGGTCCAATGAAAGGCGCAACAATAGGCCACGCAAAACAACGTATTTCAGATGGTCAGTATTTAGGGATTACAGAGCCAGGCATCATAGCAGCTGAATCACCAAACCCGATTGTTAATGAATTAATTATTATGCCGGATATTGAAAAGCGTCTCGAAGCTTTTGTTCGCACTGGTCATGGTATTGTGGTTTTTCCAGGTGGTGCTGGCACGGCAGAAGAAATTTTATATATTTTAGGGGTGCTCATGCATCCTGAAAACAAACATATACCTTTCCCGTTAATATTTACAGGCCCAGAAAACAGTAAAGACTATTTTATACAAATAGATCAATTTATTGCCGCTACACTGGGGGAGGATGCTAGAAAATTTTATCAAATTATTATCGATGCACCTGATGAAGTAGCTAGAGAATTAAAGAATGGCTTTCAAAAAGTGCGTGAGTTTAGGCGGCAGAAAGGGGATGCGTTTTATTTTAACTGGTTGATTAAAATAGATACTGAGTTTCAAAAACCGTTTATACCTTCACATGAAAATATGAAAACTTTAGCATTAACAAAAAACCAACCTGTACATAAGTTGGCTGCTAATTTACGCCGTGCATTTTCTGCTGTAGTGGCTGGTAATGTTAAAGATGAAGGTATTAGAGCGATTGAAAAACACGGTAAGTTTGAGATACGAGGGGATAAAGAAATAATGGAACAGATGGATCGGTTATTGTCTGCTTTCGTTGAGCAACAGAGAATGAAGCTGCCGGGCTCAATATATGAGCCCTGTTATACCGTGATTAAATAATCACGGCATTGCTTTTAATTAATCTTCAATAACAATTTTCTTCAGTTTCAAGTCCATTAAATAAGTGCCTGCTGGAACTATTGATGAGATAAACACTAATAACCAAAAAAACATCGACCAGTTTAATTTGTGACTAACGTTTAAAGATGAAACCATAAATGCCATAAATAAAAGGCCGTGTATCATTCCAACTACGGGTACAACTTGAGTGATGTCAGCGTAATATTTTAAAGGCATTGCTATGCATAATAAAACCAGTAATGAAGTACCTTCAATCATTGCCAGAAGTCTGAAATTTTTTAATGTTTTTTTCATAATATTCGCTTATTTTGTAACCATGAGAAGAGCCGAGAATAGGCCTATTAATCCACCAAAAACACCACCCCAAACAACTAGCCATCCAAGGTGTGTTTTAATCATTTCTTGAATAATTTCTTTAACTAATTGTGGTGTTAATTCACTTAAACGTTGTTCCACAATATCTTCAATTTGTTGTCTGATGCCATCCATAACATCGTCTTGTTCTAGTTCATCACGTAATAATTGTTGAAAACTTTCTTCCTGAGTCATTTCTACGAGTGATTTTTTTAGGTTGCTGATAAAAGGCTCTTTTAATGGTGTGAGTGCTTCTTTGCCACCAAACATACCTAACATGCTACCAAAAGAGGATTCCATAATGACAGTAACCAATGCATCAAAAGAAGGTGATAAGTCTACCTTTTCGATAACAGGCGCTAAATGAAGGTCTTTATTACTATCATCGGTACCCTTTAAAAAACGGTCAATATTTTCGCTGGTAAAAAATTGATCCATCATCAGGTTTTTTATGGCGAATTTGAAGTCTTCAAATCGAGCGGGTATTACTCCTGAACCGTATAAACCAGGAACTTTCTCAAATAGCATGTGGATTGCTAACCAGTTAGTAATAGCTCCTGAGAGGGCGAAAAGTCCGATAGTGAGAATGGTTTGGTCTTGTAGTGAAATACCGATAATAACGATAATGCTGGCGAGGCCATTAGTAATCAAACTTTTATTCACGCAGAAATGCTCCATGGATAGCTGGTTTATTGGGTCGGATGATTTTATCAGGCATCAAGGGCGGTTGACAGTGTTAAAGAGTTGTAAAACTCATCACTGATTATGTTAACGGGCCGAGAGTGTTGCGTTATAATGACGGTTAATATTTAATCAGGCTCTATTCATGTCAAAAATCACCGTTGCTGCGCTTTACCACTTTGTTATTCTCGATGATTATAAAGAGATGCGCGATGTACTTTATCAAAAAATGATCCAGCTTGATGTTAAAGGTACGTTGTTGCTCGCTAAAGAGGGTATTAATGGCACGGTTGCGGGTGCTCAGGTAGCCATCGAACAGTTAATCGAGTGGTTGCAATCTGATGCGCGTCTGGAGGCATTACGCTATAAGTTATCTTATGATGATGAAATGCCTTTTTATCGTACGCGCGTTAAATTAAAAAAAGAAATTGTAACGATGGGTGTCGAAGGCATTGACCCTAATCATGTCGTGGGAACTTATGTAAAGCCAGAAGACTGGAATGCTTTGATCTCTGATCCTGATGTGACATTAATCGATACTCGTAATGACTATGAAATAAAAATCGGTACTTTTAAAAACGCTATTGATCCGCATACTGAATCATTTAGACAGTTTCCGGATTATATGAAGAACAATCATGATCCAAAGAAAAATAAAAAAGTGGCTATGTTTTGCACCGGTGGTATTCGTTGCGAGAAATCGACTGCTTATTTAAAGGAATTGGGTTATGACGAGGTTTATCATTTACAAGGGGGGATTCTTAAGTATTTAGAAGAGGTACCCGAAGACAACTCATTATGGCAAGGTGAGTGTTTTGTATTCGACAATAGAGTCAGTGTTAATCACAGTCTGGAAAAAGGTCAGTACGACATGTGTCATGGGTGTCGCTTACCAATAACTGAAGAAGATAAAAAAAGTCCATATTATATACAGGGCGTTTGTTGCCATAACTGTCATGAGACCATTTCGGATAAACAAAAGCTGCGTTTTTTAGAGCGTGAAAAACAAATGCAATTAGCTATTGAGCGTGGTGAATCGCATATTGGATCGGATGTATTAGCTATAAGCGAAAAACATAGAACAGAAAAGCAACAGAAAAAAGAATCTCAACGTAATCGTACAAAGCATCGTTAATGATAATCAGAGGTAGTTTTGAATGGATTTAACCGAATTATTTGGCTGGTTAGCATCAATCTTCACCACCATTATTTTTTTACCGCAGTTGATTAAAGCTTTTAGCACAAAAATGACAGCTGATATCTCAATGTGGATGTTAGTGCTCTCTGTTATCGGAAACGGTTTTTGGTTTGCACACGCCAGTTTGAGTGAAAATACACCTTTATTAGTATGTGCTTTTCTTATTATATTAATCAGTATTATATTGATAGTCTTCAAGTATATAAATGAACGTGTCGTTTGAATTTGTAATACCCCTACCCAACATCAGTATTTAGTGTTTATACACAGGTAAAAAAGTTATAGGTTAATCAGTTTTTTTCTTATTTTGTCTATTATTAACAGGTACTTGTGATATAAATAAGCAAAAGGAGATTGATTGTGAAAAATAGAAGATTGGATGTATCAAGTGTCTTATTTTTAAAGTCATCTCTCATTTTATTATTTCTAATTACTGTATCCTTTGGTAATAGTTCTGTTGCAAGTACTGAAATATCCTCCAATAAAGTTTTATCAATATCATCAAAAATTAAAAAAAAGCTCGTTTATATCGTTTCCGATACGCGAATCCCATTTTGGGAGATCATGAGTCGTGGCGTCAAAAATAAAGCGGATGCTCTGGGTTATGAACTTGTTGTTTATAGTCCTAACAATAGCGCAAAACGGGAATTAGAGTTTACTGCACGAGCAATCAATGAAAATGTTTCGGGGATTATAGTGTCTCCTACTACTTCATCTGCATGCGTCACTATTTTAAAACTGGCTAAGACAAAGTCTATTCCAGTTGTTATATCTGATATAGGTACTGATAGTGGTGAGTATGTTTCGTATGTTTCTTCAAATAATAGAGAAGGAGCCTATGAGATTGGAAAAGTTCTTACAAAAAAACTGGCTAAACTGAATTGGGTAAAGGGTAGTGTGGGTATTGTTGCTATTCCTCAAAAAAGATTGAATGGACAAGCAAGAACAGCAGGCTTTATGCAGGCAATGGATGAAGCGGGTATAAAAGGTGCTGATTTAAAACAGCAAGTGACTTTTACTGAGGAAGAAACTTATACATTAAGTCAGCAGTTAATAAATGATCACCCTGATCTTCGAGCGATATGGCTGCAAGGTTCGGATAGATACAACGGCGCACTAAGAGCAATAGCGGATGCCGGTAAAAAAGATAAAATTCTATTAATTACTTTTGATGCAGAACCTATTTTCCTTGATCTTATTCCTAAAGGTATTTTGGTAGGCTCTGCAATGCAGCAGCCATACCTTATGGGACAAGAAGCCGTTAAAGTAATAGATAAACATTTAAAAGGTCAGGTAGTAGAAAAAAATATTCAATTACCTATTCTTGCTATTTCTACAGAAAATATTGCTAGAAAATTAACACTAATAAAAAGAAATGTACTTGGTATAGAGAAATAGGGATTGATCTAAGCTTTGAGAAAATTTAATTATCAGAAGTCACTCTATGTAACGCTTGGAATTATTATTGTTTCAACAGTTAGTGTCATCATGTCGCTACAGTCAACCTATGGCTATATTGCGACAAAAAGTGAAATCATTAATGAAATGAAGCATAGTTCAAAAGTGACTATCGATTCACTGAAAAAAAATATTACTAATTTGATGTTGTCTTATTCAATAAATGAATACGATAACCTTATCCGTAATGAAATGATTCACCATTCTCATTTCTCTATTGTTGTTGAAGATTACAATATGGGAAAAATTCTTGGAGAAAAAGCATATATAAGTGGGAAGATTAAAGATAATAGTGGTGAAATTATTGACTTTGATTCAAAAAGTGAGCATCAAAAGCAGCAATTAGAGGCATGTTTTTATTCTGATAAAGATTATATTGTGAATTTATTAGGCGAGAAAATAGGTAGTCTTACTATTTATATTTCAAATGAGTCGATGAATGTCGTATTAAATAAAATAATACGGGACACAATTACTAATTCCATTGCAATATCGTTACTACTTATAATTTCACTTCTTATTACTATTCGTTTGTTTATTCTTAAGCCTATATCAAATATTATTTCAGTTATTGGTAATAGTGACAAAGATGGTATTCCTATTGAATTAATTCCAAATCATGGTGCGTCTGAAATTTCAGCCCTTTCTACAACTATGAATTATATGGTCTCATCTATAAGAGGTTCAAGAATAAAATTAAAAGAGCAACATAAAGAACTTAAAGAACGTGAAGATCAGCTACGAATACTTTCTCTTGCGACTGAGCAGAGCCCTATATCAATACTTATTTGTAATTCATCTAATATAATTGAGTATGCAAACCCTCAGTTTGAAAAAACGAGCGGCTATGATATTTATGATGTCGTAGGTCGTTCTATAGAGTTTTTATTTGAGTTTAGTGATCAAGATAAAAATCAGATAATAAAATGTAAAGAATCACTGGTTTTAAATAATAGATGGATTGGTGAAATTACACCGCTTACTAAGGAAGGTGTTAGTTACAATTTACGAATATCAGCCTCTCCCATTTTAGGTGAGGATAAACTTTCTTCTCATAATATATACGTTGCTGAAGACATTACTCAACATAAACGCAATGAAGAAATATTACGTAATAGCCAAAAAATGGATGCCATAGGGCAGCTAACAGGAGGTGTTGCACATGATTTTAATAATCTCCTGGGTATTATTATGGGTAATCTTGAATTACTCAAAATGGATAAGCTTCTACAACTTGATCAGTTAAAAAAAATAGATAGTGCGATGGCAAGTGCCGTAAGAGGTGCGCAATTAACTAGAAAATTACTTAATTTTTCACGTCAAGATCACAAAAAACAAGAGCTAACAAAAATTAACTCATTTATTAGAAACCTACATGAGTTGATTTCTAAATCAGTTACAGCGGTGATTAAAGTTGAAGTTCAACTGGAAGAAAGTTTGTGGTCAGTTGAAATTGATTCTGGTGACCTGGAAGATGCAGTTTTAAATTTATCTCTCAATGCGCGTGATGCTATGCCAAAAGGTGGTGTACTAATTATTGAAACAGCTAATAAATATTTAGATGCTTATTTTGTTAAACAGAACCCGGGTTTTAGTGTAGGTGATTATGTTATGTTGTCGGTTAGTGATACGGGTGTTGGTATCACTAACAGTGTTCGTAAAAAAATATTTGATCCATTTTTTAGTACTAAAGAATTTGGTAAAGGCACCGGTTTGGGTTTAAGTATGGTTTATGGTTTTGTGAAGCGTTCAAACGGACATATTTTATTATATTCCGAAGAAGGTCATGGTAGCTCATTTCATATTTACCTTCCACGTGCATTAAATGAACATAATGAGCATGGCAGTAGCGAACAAAGTCATAAAACTATTGCAGAGTTGCCTCGTGGAAATGAAAAGGTATTAATTGTTGATGATGAAAAAGCATTACTATTGAGTGCAGAAAATTATTTGAAATCTTTAGGGTATCAGACATATGTTGCAAGTAGTGGTGAAGCCGCACTTGAGGTTTTGAAATCAGAAGAAGGAATAGGGCTTATATTTAGTGATGTCATTATGCCTGGTATTGATGGTTTTGAATTAGCAAATCAAGCTATTAAATTAAAGCCCGATATAAAAGTATTGCTGACGTCGGGGTTTACCTCAAAGCAGATATCATCTGACGATGATCAAAAAAATGAGTCTAAATTGTTGAAAAGCTTGCTTAATAAGCCATATAACTTAAGAGAGCTTGCTGAGGCCGTACGTAGCACAATTGATGGGTAGTGTAGCAATATCTTTAATTACCACCATACTTCCGCTTGTGCGCCTAAAGTCCATCCCTGAGTTGAATCCGCATACGGCGCATCTGCAGGAGTGTTTCCAATTAAACCTTGTAGCTTGTTACTCCAATCTGCAAATGTTACAAAAAACCTCATGACAGGCCGGCTTTTAAAGCCTCGATTAGCAGCAACTTGTAAAGCAGTTGTTAGTTTTGAAAGTGAACCACTACGAAAATAACCATGAAATTTCAGACTTTGCTGGCCTGTAATGATATCTAGTACTATTTAAAATAAATACGAATTGAATGCTGCAATAATGAAATAACTAAAGCATGGATTGTATTTTATTCCATACAGTATTCATAATGATTGGCTGAGCTTTTTCGGTTGGATGCAGGCCATCTTTTTGCATTAATTCTTTTTTATCACCTACTCCTTCTAATAAGAAAGGAATCAAGCTAAGTTGATATTGTTTGCTTAATATATCGTATATTTTGTAAAAAGCTTGAGTATATCTTTTTCCATAATTAGGTGGTATCTGCATGCCTGCTAATAATATTTGAGATTCTGATTGCTGGCATAATTTAATCATTTTATCTAAGTTTTTTGACATCACTTTAAGTGATAAACCACGTAAGCCATCATTAGCTCCTAATTCAATAATAACTATTTTTGGGTGGTATTTATTTAATAAAGTAGGCAGTCGCTTCAGGCCATTAATGGTAGTATCACCACTAATGCTGGCATTAATGACTTGATAGGGTAATTTTTTTTGGGTTATTTTTGAGTTAAGTAAATTTACCCAGCCTGACTGATAATCGATGCCATGAGCAGCGCTGAGGCTATCTCCTAATACTAAAATAGTCGAGGTTGCTTTATTGGCAGTCGTTATTGGGCTACTGATTAATAATATAATGAATACTAAAGAGCGAAACATGAATATCCCTTCTGAAATTGTTATTTCGGTTACTGATTTAACTAAACAAGTGCCTGCATTGGATAATTCAACAGGAAATATGTTGGATATCCTGAAGGGAGTTAATCTTGAAATCAAGTCTGCTGAGACTATTGCTATTATTGGTGCATCAGGCTCGGGTAAATCTACCTTATTAGGTCTACTGGCTGGTTTAGATAAAGCGAGCAGTGGTGAGGTTATTTTAGCAGGTAAAAGCCTTAACCAGATGGATGAAGATGGTAGAGCGGAGTTAAGAGGTGAGAAAGTGGGTTTTGTTTTTCAATCTTTTCAATTATTACCAAGTTTAACGGCGTTAGAAAATGTCATGTTGCCGCTTGATTTACAGTCGAAAAAATCATCTAAACAGGATGCCACAGCTTTGTTAAGTCGAGTTGGTTTAAAGGATCGATTGCAGCATTACCCAAAACAACTATCGGGTGGTGAGCAACAGCGTGTAGCGATTGCTCGTGCTTTTGTAACAGCGCCAGACATTCTTTTTGCCGACGAGCCAACAGGGAATTTAGATAAAGTGACAGGGCAATCAATCATTGATTTATTATTTGATATTAATCGTGAAAAAAAGACAACCCTTGTTATTGTGACTCATGATGAAAACCTTGCTCAACAGTGTGATCGTTGCTTGACATTAGAAAATGGGCTTTTAAATGATTAATCACTTTCTATTGGCATGGCGTTTGTTGTTAAGAGATTGGCATGCCGGTGAGTTAAAAATATTATTGTTAGCATTGGTGATAGCCGTAGCCAGTATGACATCTATTGGTTTATTTACACAACGCATTGATCGTGGCATGTCTAATCAATCAGGGCAGTTTTTAGGCGCTGATTTTTTATTGCAAAATTCTGTGCTTAATGATGACTATATCGCCACTTATGCTAAAAAATCTGGATTAAAAACCAGTAATACCATCAGTTTTTCCAGTGTGATCGTAGCTCATGGTGAGTTCCAGTTAACGCAGGTAAAAGCGGTTGATCAACATTATCCCCTAAGAAGTGAAATTAAAATATCAAATAAATTATATGGTGATGAACAAGCGGTAAATCGTGGCCCGGCAATTGGTGAAGTTTGGCTGGCACCAAGGTTGTTTGGCCTTTTAAATATCAAGTTAGGTGAATTAATAGAGTTGGGTGAAATTAATTTACGTGTGAGTGCAGTTTTAAAACATGACCCGGGTCAGGCAAGTAGCTTTGTAACAATTGCACCTCGTTTACTAATGAATAGTCAGGATATTGATAAAACAGGAATTATTAAGCCGGGCAGTCGAGTAAC